>JAEZAY010000544.1 GCA_023427575.1 Bacteroidota bacterium
CATCTATACTGTTCAGTTCAGCGTATTAGTTGGCATTCACGCGTCGCTCTTCTTCACTTGCAGACCGGTTTCTCCTCGACTGTTCCTTCATCATCTTTCCAAAACGGTAAGTGAAAGCGAGATTCACCACCCTGGAATCACGATTCTGCCGGAAATTTTCTTTTACGTTGCCATAGAGAATTTCGCCGTTAATTACCTGGGTATAGAAAATATCGCTGACATTTAAACGGAGGGTCCCTTTCGTTTTGAAAACCTGTTTTGAAACTCCCGCCGAAGCCTGACCGAAAGGAGAAATTTCAAACTGGCCTTCCCGGTTCCAGCTATTATAAAAGCCCGTTAATTCGAATGCCCATCCCTTATTCAGCCGGAACTGGCTATTGATGTTAAACCGGCCATTGACGGCCTCTGTATTTACGAGCGTTCCGTTGGCATTTCCTTCCACCCGTAAATGATTACCGGTAACAGTAACTGAAGCATTCCACCAGCTGAAAGGATCGAAGCGGGCAGTTACGGTAAGCCCGATGTTTTTCATTTTGCCGATATTTCCCTGGCTTATAATGGAAGTTTCTCTTTCCGTTTGAAAAACCTGTGAGAAATACCGGTTTGTTTCGCTGTAGCTGATTGAAGTAGTGATCTTTCCCTTATAGGTATGCGAAAGCTCGGTATTGTAAGTTAACTGTGGCAGGAGAAAGGGATTGCCCTGTTCGTAGGTAAATTCATTAATAAAAAACAAAAAGGGATTTAACTGCTGATATGCGGGCCGGTCGATCCGGCGGCCTGTGTTCAAAGTGAAAACGTTGTTGGAATCGGCTTCATAACTGATATAGGCGGTTGGAAATAAACTATTGTATTCGCGTTTAAACGCAGAATCCTGACGCTCCTGATTTCCCAACTGATGGCCTTTGTAATTCGTATTTTCAAAACGCAAGCCGGCCTGAAAATTCCATTTTCCAAACTTTCTGCCTGCATTGGCATAAACCGCATTTATATTCTCTTCATATAAAAAATGGTTGCTTTTTCCAAAGTCGGCCACCCAGGTTCCATTCGAACGGTTGAAATAATCGGCTGTGTTATCGGTTTCAACAAAGCTTGATTTTAGCCCTGCGTCCAGCTTTAATCCACTGGCAAATGTTTTGATATAGTCTGCCTTTGCAGAGTAAATCCTGATCTCTGAAGGAAGATTTCCTCTCAGCATGTTTTGTGAAACGACGCTATTATCAGGGTAAAGGATCCGGTTGTCAAATAACTGGGTATTGGAATTGTCGTAACGAATATGATCCAGATCGGCGCTGAACTCCTGCGTAGATGAGAACTGATGGCGGATGTTCAGGTTAACAGTACCATTCACCCATTTTCTTTTATTATGAGATTCTGTAAATGCCGTAGAATCCACCACGGCATTTCTGTCTTTTAAAAATCCCTGACTGTTACTGTTGAATGTCCGGGGCGAAAGAAAACCGCCGAGTACGGCGCCAACCGTTGTTTTTTTATTGATGGCGTAATCGAGTCCCAGTTTTATGTTATTGTTATCCCCCTTCATCCTCATCATGGTAGGTTGCTCAAACAAAGAGCGAATGGTTTTCTGATCGGACTCGTAATAGGTTCGGTTTATATGAAGATTGCTGTATGATTTAAACGCATTCAGGCTATAATTTAAAAAAAGGTTGAACTTGTTGTTCCGGTAATTCAGATTAACGCTGTTATTCGTTTTGGGATAGGCCCCCTGCCCATAGCTCAGGGAGATGTTTCCATTGAAGCCTTTTTGGGAATTCTTTTTTGTTTTAATATTAATCACGCCCGAATTTCCGGAGGCATCAAATTTAGCGGGTGGATTGGTCATAATCTCGATCTGATCGAGCTGATTGGCATTCATTGTACCAAGAAGCGTTGCCAGATCCGCGTTGGAAAGGTATGAAGGCTTTCCATCAATCATAACCAGTACACCCTGTTTACCACGCAGGCTGATATTACCGTCACGGTCAACCGAAACCCCCGGCGATTTTTCCAGAACTTCCAAAGCTGTAGCGCCAACATTTGTGATTCCGGCTTCTACATTTACAATGGTCCGGTCGGGCTTCACCTCAATTAAAGGCCTTCTGGCGGTAACCGTAACAGCGCCTAATGACTGATTCTGCGGTTCCATTATAAAAGGCGGGATCTCCAGGCCATTAAAATTTTCATCCACCGGAAAAGGGCCCTGGAAGATCGTCTTAAAACCAATAGCGCTAGCCTGAACCAAGATCTTACCGGGAGCAGGTTTATCAAACTCGAAGTAGCCGGCCTGATCGGCAGCAGCTAACCGTAACACCATGGAATCCGCCGCATTCAGTAAAGAAACCGTGGCGCCCTCCATCGCTTTGCCATTCATATCTTTTACTCTTCCGGTAATTGTGCCTTTTTGGGCGAAGCCGGTGTAAAATCCCAGTAGCAGAAAAACAATGGCAAGAGGTTTCATAATGGTATCTCTTTGAAGCTTAAATTTCCGGATGGAAGGACGATACCTGTACTGAAATAGGATAAAGGGGAATATCCCGTGCTGGATGAATGAACGGAAGAAAATGGATTTGAATGGCAAAAAAACCCTCACATAAATATGCGATGTAGATTTGCTTTTGGGATAATGATGCGAAACCTTTGTCAATAGTGAATTCGGAACTGTCATTGTAAATGACCCCTTCCACTTTTTTTTAGAAAAAAAGTGGAGCAAAAAAATCGGGCTCCGGAATAAATCCTAAAAATTGAAACTTCCGGCTAAATAAAAACAAGTCACAGCGAATCAATATA
>JAEZAY010000546.1 GCA_023427575.1 Bacteroidota bacterium
TTGCAAAAGAGCGGGTTGACTGGGGCTTGGAGTTGATCGCGGCCACCATCGAAGCCGTTAATCTCCGGTTAAGACCGATCATTATGACTTCACTGGCATTTATTTTGGGAGTATTGCCATTGGTATGTGCTTCCGGTGCCGTGGCAGTAGCGCGGGAAAGGATTGGCTGGACCGTATTCGGAGGAATGCTGGCGGCCACCCTGCTGGCTATTTTTATAGTACCGGTCCTTTTTGTCATTATCACCCGGCTTGCCTACGGAAAGAAAAAACTGGCGGAACTGCAGGCTGCCTATCGACCGGAAGATCATCTGGATGTGCTCCACGAAGACGATCTCTAAAGCTGGAATTAAAAATGAAATTCTAAAAATAAAAAAAGGACAAAAAGAGAAAACTCAATTTGTCCTTTTTTAGTTGCCCGACCAGGATTCGAACCTAGACAAACAGAACCAAAATCTGTCGTACTACCATTATACTATCGGGCAAAATTTCCGCTTTCGCGGAACCACCAGTTCTGGCTTTCACCAAAAGGAGTGCAAAAATAAGGTCTCTGTAAAAATGTTCCAAATGAATTTTTGATTTGGCGCAAAACAGAAATCTTTTTTTACCGGTAGGGTCAGTTCGCCGGCAAGATCGCCCGCACCAAATAATGATTTTTCTTCCCCTTCTGAACCAGCAGATACTGCTGATGCAGCAACATTTTTTCATTGATTTCCATTGCCGGATCTGAAACTTTTTTGCGGTTGATGCTGACTCCGCCGCTCTGGATCATTTTACGCGCCTCGCCCTTGCTGGGAAAAATTCCGGATTCAGCCAGAAACTGCACGGCATCGATCCCGCTTACTATTTTATCCAGGTCGAAATCAAATCGCATCATATCTTCCATCGATTCCAGATCTTCTATGCTGAGCGATTCGGCGGGCGCCGTCAGATTGGAAAACAGTTTTTCGGTTATTTCGATCGCCTTCCGATATGCTTCTTCGCCATGAACCAGGATGGTAACCTGTTTTCCCAGTTCCTTCTGCAGAATCCGGGCGGCGGGGTTTTCGGCATGTTTCGCCTGCAGCGATTCTACTTCTTCAGGCGCTAAAAAAGTGAAGATCCTGATCCACTTTTCAGCATCGGCGTCGGAGGCATTCAGCCAGAATTGATAAAATAAGTAAGGACTTGTTCTTTCGGGGTCCAGCCATACATTTCCCTTTTCTGTTTTGCCGAATTTCGATCCGTCTGCCTTGGTAATCAGCGGACAGGTGAAGGCAAAGGCTTCGCCGCCGGCCTTTCGCCTGACCAGCTCAGTTCCCGTTGTAATATTTCCCCACTGATCGCTGCCACCCATTTGCATTTTACAGTTCTTATGGGTATAAAGCCAGTAAAAGTCGTATCCCTGCATCAACTGGTAAGCAAATTCGGTGTAGCTGATCCCGGTTTCACCTTCGATTCTTTTTCGCACACTGTCTTTCGACATCATATAGTTCACCGTGATATGCTTGCCGGCATCACGTAAGAAATCGATAAAGCTGATATTTCTGAACCAGTCGTAATTATTCGCCATTTCCGCCGCATTTGGCCTGGAGGGGTCGAAATCGAGGAACTGTTCCAGCTGCGCTTTAATTCCGGCCACATTTTTTTCCAACTGTTCCTCACTCAATAACACCCGCTCTTCGCTTTTCATGGACGGGTCGCCAATCATCCCGGTGGCGCCTCCGATCAGGGCAATGGGCTTATGTCCATGCCGTTGAAAATGCTTAAGAAGCAGGATAGGTACAAGGCTGCCAATATGAAGAGAATCGGCCGTAGGGTCAAATCCGATATAGGCCGTTGTGCTTTCTTTCTCCAGTTGTTCTTCAGTTCCCGGCATGATTTCCTGAAGCATGCCTCTCCAGCGTAATTCCTCGATCAGATTCATTGATAATATTTTTATTTTTACCTGCCTGGCGGTTTTTCCGCTTAAATTTTAAAGGGCAACAGCTGCCAGATCAATGCGTTGGACAAATGTACGCAATCGCAGTCCCTTCGCAGTGAAAATGCAATAAAATCAATTGAATTCCGTTTTTGATTACCTGATTAACATGCAGTGGTTGCAGCTAATATCCTGAAGAAATAGTCTTTGTTAATGCATATTCAGAAAAACTTTCAATGAAAAAAATCCAAGGCCTGGCGGCGCTGGCTATCCTATTCTTTCTCTCCGGTACCGCTTCTTTCGGTCAGTTTCGAAAATATTCCAATGAATTTTTAAATATCGGTGCAGGAGCCAGGGGCCTTTCCATGGGCAGCGCACAAATCGCGTCTGTAAGCGATGGCACGGCGGGGTACTGGAATCCGGCTGGTTTGGTGAATGTTAAAGACAATCCGCAGTTGAACCTGATGCATGCCGAATATTTCGCGGGAATTGGCAAATACGATTATGCCGGACTGGCCATTCCCCTGAAAGACAACAAAAGGGTGCTGGGTCTTTCATTGCTTCGGTTTGCCGTAGACGATATTCCGAATACGATTTTCCTGGTTGAACCCGATGGAACGATCAACTTTTCAAATATTCAGACCTTTTCTTCCGCCGATTACGCTTTCCTCGTTTCACTGGCCCAACAGGTGGATTTAAAAAAAGACCGGAAGCTGAATGCCGGGATAAATGCCAAAGTGATTCACCGTAAAGCCGGCGATTTTGCAACCGCCTGGGGATTTGGTTTTGATGCCGGAATCCAGATCATCGACAAAAAATGGAAGCTGGGCATTATGGCCCGCGATGTAACAACCACGTTTAACGCATGGTCGTATAATATCAATGAAAGAATGCGGGAAGTGTTTTTTGTAACGGAGAATGAGATCCCGGTAAAATCGACAGAGTTAACGGCGCCCAGGCTGATCCTTGGCGGAGCTTACAATTTCCGGCTTTCCCAAAATATGAACCTGCTTGCCGAAATGAATCTTGATCTCACCTTCGATGGCCGCAGAAATACCGTGCTGGCTTCCGACCTGCTAAGCATGGATCCGAAACTGGGATTGGAAGCCTCATGGAAAAACCTTTTCTTCATCCGCGGCGGCATTCATAATTTTCAACAGGCTCTCGACGACGATGATGCATCCAATACATCAAAAGTTTGGATTTACCAGCCGGCAGTTGGTGCCGGATTCCGGATTTCCAATGTCCAGATCGATTATGCATTCACGAATTTGGCCAACCAGTCGAACCCATTGTACACACACGTATTTTCCGTAAAAGCAGACCTTCAGAAAAAGGCAAAAAAATAAATCCAATCCCCGAGAATACCTAACTCCAGAGTATGAAAAAGATTTTTACATTGTTATTACTGGTTGCAAGCCTTCCGATGCTGGCTCAGCAGTACAACAATGAGTGGATCAGATATAATCAAACCTATTATAAGTTTAAAGTTGGAAAAGATGGTGTTTACCGGATTTCAAAATCCACACTGGAACAGGCAGGACTTGGATCCGTACCGGTGGAATCACTCGAACTTTGGAGAAACGGAGAACTTGTTCCCGTTTACCCTTCGGTAAACTCCGGCGTTTTACCCGAAGATGGATTTATTGAATTTTATGGCAAAAGAAATGATGGAAAGCCCGACCGCGACTTATACCGGGATCCGCAAAATCAGCACAGCGACAGGATAAGTCTGATGACGGATACCGCCATGTATTTTCTGAGCGTTAATAATAATTCCTCCGGTCGTTTTTTCCAGAATACCGCCAACGATATCGCCGCCAATACACTTGGAGCAGAACCATATTTCATGCACAAACTTGACGTGGCTTACCGGAATATCATTAATCCCGGATATGCAGTGGTAATCGGAGAATATATTTATTCGTCTTCCTTTGATAAAGGGGAGTTCTGGTCATCCACCGAGATCAGACCTGCTACAAACTTCAACAGCAATAACTCAAACCTGCAAGTTTTCGCCGGCGGGCCGGAATCGCGACTTTCTGTAGGGGCTTTTGGAAATGCGTTAAATACCCGTTCGTTTGCTGTTCGGTTAAACAATACCGTTGTACTGGACACCAGCATGGATTATTTCAACGAAGTGCATACCAGTGTAGCGATACCAACCGGTTTATTAAGTGCCAATACGGCGAATCTGAATGTAAAGAACCAGTCGCCGGTCAGTACCGACCGGATGGTCATTTCCTATTTCAGCCTGGAATATCCGCGGCGCTTCAACTTTAACAATCAAACTTCTTTTGCTTTCGATCTGCCTGCAAAACCGGAAGGCTATTATCTGGAGATCTCCGGATTCAATACCGGCGGCGTTGCGCCTGTTTTATATGACCTCTCAACTAATTTACGGATCACCGGAAATATTGCAACGGCCGGGCTTGTTAAGTTCGCGATACCAGGTTCCTCGGTGGCCCGCAGCTTTGTGCTGGTAAGTCATGCGGCTGCCAATCTGAATACGATAACTTCTTTAACAGCCAAACAATTCCGTCAGTTCAACCTAACCGCAAACCAGGGAAATTATCTGATCATTTCTCATCCGTATTTATACAATGGGACCAATGGAAGAAATCCGGTGGCTGATTATAAGTCTTATCGCGAATCGGCCATAGGCGGCGGATATACCGTTCAACTGGTAGAGATTGAGGAACTTGTTGACCAGTTTGCCTTTGGTATCAAGGGTCATCCGCTATCAGTGAAAAATTTTCTTCGTTATGCCCGGGCGAATTTTGCCGCCCCAATGAAAAATGTTTTTTTGATTGGCAAGGGTGCAACATACAACGAATATCGCCTGAATGAAAGTAAACCACAGGCTGATCTCAGCAATCTGATACCAACATTTGGGAATCCTGCTTCGGATAATATGCTCAGCTCGTCATCGGTTACGAGTGCGGTGGCCGAAACTCCCATCGGCCGTTTGTCGGTTGTTAGTGGCGCCGAGATTGAAGATTATCTTGAAAAGGTAATACAGTATGAGGCGGCACAGCGAAACTCTGCCCAAACCATCGCCGACAGGGCATGGATGAAAAACGTGGTCCATGTAACCGGATCCAGTGAAGTGTATCTGGGAACCATCCTCTGTAACTATATGGGGGTATACAGAAGCATCATTCAGGATACGACTTTTGGCGCCCATGTTCATACGTTTTGTAAAACAACCACCAATCCGGTAGAGCAGTTAAACAATGAAAAAATCCGCGAACTCTTCAAGGAAGGAATCAGCGTGCTTACTTATTTCGGTCACTCTTCAGCTACTACGCTCGAGTTTAATCTGGACGATCCGCAGAATTACGATAATGATGGAAAATACCCGGTTTTCTTTGTGAATGGTTGTAGTGCCGGAAATTTTTATACCTATAACCTGCAAAGATTCGAATCCACTGAAACGCTTTCTGAAAAATTCACGCTGGCAAAAAGAAGGGGTGGGGGCGCCTTTGTTGCAAGCTCGCATTATGGGATTGTAAATTATCTGAACCTCTATGTAAACAATCTGTACCGCACGATTTCTGAATCGCGCTCGGATTATACGCTGGGAGAAATTCAGCAATACACACTCCGGGATGTTATCAATGTTTTTGGAGCGAATGATTTCTACTCCCGGATGCATGCCGAGCAAATTACCCTGCATGGTGATCCGGCTTTAAAGCTGAATTCACAGCCCAAACCGGATTATGTGCTGGAAGAACCGCAGATCCAGGTAAATCCATCATTTATTTCTATTGCTGAAAGTTCGTTTGAAGTAAAAATCAAAGCCATAAATCTTGGAATCGCGATCAGGGATTCGGTCACCCTGCATGTAAAAAGACAGTTTCCGGATGGTTCCGTCAGTACTGAATTCGTGAAGAAAATTGCCGGCATAAAATATGCCGATTCTATCCAGATTGATATTCCGGTTGTGGCTACCCGTGATAAGGGATTGAACAAACTCATTATAACCATCGATTCGGAAAACGATGTGGATGAAATTTCTGAAAGCAATAATACGGTAACCAGGGATGTATTCATTTATGAAGATGAAGCGCGCCCGGTTTATCCATACAATTTTTCCATAATTAAAAAGAACAACCAGAAGCTTTATGCTTCAACGGCCAATCCGTTCAGCCTGTCGCGCCAGTATGTGATGGAAATGGATACCACTGAAAAATTCAATTCGGCCGCTAAAATTTCTAAAACGGTAACTGCCAGCGGTGGCGTAATGGAATTTGACCCCGGTATCAATTATAAAGAAAATATTGTGTATTACTGGAGAGTGGCGGGAGTTCCTTTGGATAACAGTACGGAATACCGCTGGAATCTAAATTCGTTCATGTACGTGAATGGCGATAATGAAGGTTTCAGCCAGTCGCACTTCTACCAGCACGCAAAGTCTGGTACGGAAAGACTGTATTACGATTCTGTTTCAAAAGAATGGAACTATGGCGTACTGAAGTCGGAGGTTTTTGCTATGAACGGAATTTATCCAACGGCGGCTGTGAATACGTCCGATTTTGCCGTATCAGTAAATTCAAAATCGGATATAGCCAGTGCCTGTGTTGGAAATTCGATCATATTCCATGTTTTCGATTCTAAAAATATGCAGCCATGGAAAAATGTAGATGCCGCAGGAAAGAACTTATTTAAGTCAGGCAGTCTCTCGGCAAACTGTCATGTAACAAGAAATTATAATTTTGAGTTTTCATATATGACTGCCGCCAGTCGCAAGAACATGATGAATTTCATCGACAGTATACCGGATGGCTACTATGTTTTTGTAAGAAGTTCCGATTCACACCTGAATAATTCCATGTCGGCAACCTGGAGAAAAGATACCAGTTTGTTCGGTTCAAATAATTCGCTGTATCACCGCTTACTTGCCGCCGGTATGATGAATATCGATTCACTGAATTCCCGAAGAGCCTGGATGTTCATGTTCAAAAAGAACGATGCGTCATTTGAGCCCAAATATGTTCATTCGCAAGGAATTTACGACCGCATTTATCTGAACGCAGAACCCCTGAGCCCCGACTCACTCGGTTACCTTACTTCGCCCAGGTTCGGTCCTTCAAAACAATGGAAGGAAGTAATCTGGAATGGTTACAGCAAGGAACCGGCATCTACCGATAATCCAACCATTGATGTAATTGGTATCAATCACCTCAATATGGAAACGGTGCTCTATACCATCGATAAAGACCAGCGCCATTTTGATATTTCGGAGGTGGATGCAGAGTCTTATCCGTACATGAAATTGCGGATGCGGAATGTGGATTCCGTTTCCCTTACCCCATTCCAGCTATCCTCCTGGAAAATTCATTATGAACCTGTGCCGGAAGGTGTACTGGCCCCGAATATTTTCTTCACTACCAAAGACACGGTTGAATTGGGCGAGCCATTAAAGATCGCGGTTGCCTTTAAAAACATCAGTGACCAAAACTTCGACAGCCTTCGGGTAAAAGCCCATGTGCTCGATCAGAACAATGTTCCCCAAACGGTTAACATGGTAAAATACAAGCCTCTGATTACAGGAGATACCGTCGTAGTGGTTGCTGAAATCGATACCCGCAACTTCCCGGGTAAAAACACGCTTTTCCTGGAAGTGAACCCCGATTTCGACCAGCCCGAACAATACAATTTCAACAATTTTATTTTCCGGGATTTTTATGTTCGGCCCGATCAGCAGAATCCTCTGCTTGATGTAACCTTCGATGGAGTCCATATTCTTAACCGGGATATTGTTTCTTCAAAGCCGCATATTCAGATCCGGCTGAAAGATGAAGCCAAACATATGTTGTTGAACGATACTTCGCTGGCATCGGTGAAAATCAGGTACCCCGATGGTCGTTTACAAACGTACCGGTTTGACAATGATACTCTTCGTTTCATCCCGGCTACCAATGGCGATAATAATACCGCCATGATCGATTTTTTCCCGCAGTTTATCAGACAGCAAAGTGCAGACGGCGACGATTATGAACTGATTGTACAGGGCAGGGATCGCAGTGGAAACCGGTCGGGACAGGTAGAATACCGGGTAGGATTCAAAGTTATCAGCAAGCCAATGATCTCGAACCTCCTGAATTATCCGAACCCATTCACCACATCAACTGCTTTTGTATTTACCCTTACGGGTAGCGAAGTTCCGCAGAATATGAAAATTCAGATTCTGACCGTTACGGGTAAAATTGTTAGGGAGATCACTAAAGAGGAACTGGGCCCAATCCGGATCGGACGAAATATTACCGAATTTAAATGGGATGGAACGGATCAGTTCGGACAGCGTCTTGCAAACGGCGTTTACCTGTACCGCTTTGTCACCACCCTCAATGGAAACAAGCTGGAAAAATACAAATCGGCCCAGGATGATACCGACAAATATTTCAACAACGGATATGGAAAAATGTATCTGATGCGTTAATCCGCCATTTGCTGTAAAGGAAGGCTGTCCCGGGGGGCAGCCTTTTTTGTGTTATTTTTGCCGGATTATTAAATAGACGATATGGCAAAGATTGGAATAAATCTGTCTACAGGAAGTTTGCAGAAAGAAGAGATTATTGTAGGCATTGATTTGGGAACAACAAATAGTTTGGTGGCAATTATCCATCCGGAAGATAAAAAACCGCTTGCATTACGTGAGCATAACAGCAGTTCTCTGGTTCCCTCGCTGATCCATTTTGGGCCGAACAATCAGGTAACGGTGGGTGATCCGGCCCGGGAGTTTTTGATAACGGAACCGCAAAACACTATTTTTTCGATTAAAAGGCTAATGGGTAAGTCGTTTGGGGATATCCGCGATAAGGCCGATTTTTTTTCCTATAAAATCATCGACGACGATACGGAAAGGCTGGTGAAGATCAGAGCCGGTGAAACCTATTATTCACCCATTGAATTGTCGGCGCTGATCCTGAAAGAACTAAAGGCCAGGGCGGAACATATTCTTAAAACCACGGTAAACAGGGCGGTTATCACGGTGCCGGCTTATTTTAATGATGCCCAGCGTCAGGCAACCCGGGATGCCGGCAAACTTGCCGGTCTGGACGTTTTACGAATCATTAACGAACCTACAGCCGCCAGTCTGGCCTACGGCATCGGACTGGACAAAAACGAAGAAAAAACAATTGCGGTATATGATCTGGGAGGTGGAACATTTGATATTTCCATATTAAAAATTAACAATGGAATTTTTGAAGTGCTTTCCACTCATGGCGATACTTTTCTGGGCGGCGATGATTTTGACCGCGCCATTCTGCAATCCTGGATTCAGGAAAGCGGGATTGAAGCGAAAGAAATGGAAACCATTCCCGGACTGCAGCAGAACCTTCGCCTGAAGGCGGAAGCTGCTAAAAAACATCTGACCACCCATTCCGAATTTGAGGCTGAATTAAATGGTTATCGTTTACTTATAAGCCGCGAAAAATTTGAGGCGCTGATCCGGCCTTTTATCAATAGAACTATTCAATCTTGCCAGAATGCCCTGAAAGATGCGGGCCTGAATATACAGGATATTCAGGAAGTGGTGATGGTGGGGGGCTCTACAAGAACGCCGTTTGTGAGTTCAGAAGTAAGCCGGTTTTTTGGAAGGCCCGTACATAATGAGCTGAATCCGGATGAAGTGGTTGCATTGGGTGCAGCCATTCAGGCGGATATACTGGCGGGAAATAACACAGAACTCTTATTGCTGGATATTACTCCTCTTTCACTGGGAATAGAAACCATGGGTGGATTAATGGACGTGCTGATTCCCCGGAATTCTAAAATTCCAACCAGGGCCGGCCGCCAGTACACTACCCAAAAGGATGGTCAGAGCGGGATTCGGATCACCGTTTACCAGGGCGAAAGAGATTTGGTAAAAGACAACCGGAAGCTGGCTGAATTCAACCTCACCGGAATTCCCGCCATGCCGGCCGGGCTTCCCAAGGTTGAAATCAGTTTTTTAATTGATGCCGACGGCATACTGATTGTTAAGGCGAAAGAGCTAAGGAGCGGGGTTCAGCAATCGATAGAGGTGAAGCCGCAGTATGGATTAACCGACCAGGAAGTGGAAAACATGCTGGCGGATTCCATTCAGCACGCGGGCGAAGACATAAAAACCCGGGCTTTGGTTGAAACTAAAACCGAAGCCACCCTGTTGATAGATACAACCCGGAAATTTCTGGATAAAAACGGCGATCAATTGAATGAAGCGGAAACGGCCGCCACCCTTGAATCGATTGGAAAACTGGAGTCGGTTCTGGAATTGGGAGATAAGGACTTAATAAACAAACACCTGGAAGAGCTGAACGAGCTTACCCGGCCCTTTGCTGAAAGGGTGATGGATACGGCTATAAGTATTGCTATGAAAGGGAAAAA
>JAEZAY010000551.1 GCA_023427575.1 Bacteroidota bacterium
ACTGCCGAACTGGGGGTTTCGCTGGCAGAAATGATCAGGCAGGATAAAGTGCATATCATTTCCTGTACGGGCGCTAACCTGGAAGAGGATATTATGAACCTGGTGGCCCATTCGCACTATAAAAGAATTCCGAATTACCGCGATCTTACTCCCCAGGAAGAATGGGATCTGATGGAAAAAGGCTTGAACCGGGTAACGGATACCTGTATCCCCGAAGAAGAAGCGTTCCGGCGGATTCAGCATAATATTTTTAAAATCTGGAAAGAGGCCGATGATAAAGGGGAACGCTATTTTCCACACGAGTATATGTACAAGCTGCTGAACAGCCGCATTATGGAAAAGGATTATGAAATTGATCCGAAAGACAGCTGGATGATCGCTGCCGCTGAAAAAAATCTGCCGATAGTGGTTGGCGGCTGGGAAGATAGCACCATGGGAAATATTTTTGCCTCTTACATTATTAAAAACGAACTGAAAGCAAGTACCATGAAAAGCGGAATCGAATATATGGTATGGCTTGCCGATTATTACAAACAAAATTCAGCAGGTAAGGGAATCGGGTTCTTCCAGATCGGGGGCGGAATTGCCGGCGACTTCCCCATTTGCGTGGTTCCCATGATGTATCAGGATCTTGAAATGCATGAGATCCCGTTCTGGAATTATTTCTGTCAGATCTCCGATTCAACAACTTCCTATGGTTCTTATTCCGGAGCCGTTCCAAATGAAAAAATTACCTGGGGTAAACTGGATATTCACACTCCCAAATTTGTAATTGAAAGTGACGCTACGATTGTGGCTCCGCTTGTATTTGCGTGGGTGCTGGGTTGGTAGAAAGATAAAAAAAACGAGTTGATAACTCTTCCGGGATTTTGGAAGCAAAAAAAGTATAGCTGATTGCTATACTTTTTTTATGCCTGTTGTTCAGACCTTAGATGCAGGCGATCTTGCCCACTCTCTTTTCATGTCTTCCGCCTTCAAATTCGGTTTTTAGAAAAATCTCGGTGATATCGCAGGCATTTTCAAATGCAATGAACCGGGCGGGAATGCAAACGATATTCGCATTGTTGTGCTGGCGGGCCAGCCGTGAAATCTCGGTTTGCCAGCAAATGGCCGCCCTGATACCCTGGTGTTTATTGGCAGTAATCGCCACGCCGTTCGCACTTCCACAAATAAGAATTCCTGCCTCTGCTTCACCTTTCTCCACAGATTCAGCAACAGGGTGTGCAAAGTCGGGGTAATCCACCGAACGATTTTCGTCTACACCTTTATCAATTACAGTGTATCCTTTTTTCTGCAGGAATTCGATCAAACCCTGCTTGTATCCGAAACCCGCATGGTCGGCGCCAATAGCTATGGGTTTCGACAGATCAAAAGTATTAGCCATATCAGGTAGTTGAATGTTTAAGAATTGCTGATCGCTAATCAAAGCTTGCCAGTTTTTTTTCTTCCTGCAGGAAAACCCGCTTCGAAATCACGATGCTAAGTTCGTACAATAACACGAGCGGAATACATACCAGCATTTGGCTCATCCAGTCTGGTGAAGGGGTAATGACCGCCGCCACCACTAATATGGCCACAAAAGCGTATTTGCGGTATGTTTTTAGAAAATTGGGCGTAATCAGGCCGATCCGGGTGAGTACATAAGCCACTACCGGAAGCTGGAATGAAACGCCGGCACCCAGGGTGATATTCATCAGATTGTCGATATAATCAGAAAGCATGGGTCTTGTTTCCAGGATTCCACTGGTTCCAAGCTGATAATTTCCCAGGAAGGAAAACGTGAAGGGGGCCAGCAGAAAATATCCAAAAGCAGCACCAAGAAAAAAGAAAAAGGAAACAAAAAAGATGGCGCCCTGGGTGTTTTTAGTCTCCCGGGGAGTGAGAGCTGGTTTTATAAATCTCCAGAACTCCCAGAATACATAGGGAAAGGCAATTATAAATCCGCCCATGAAGGCAATGGAGATACTGGATATAAACTGTGATCCGAAAGTAGTTGCCTGCAATTCGGTATCCAGCACCGGCAAACAAAGCGCATCACCGGCGCCGATCCAGTGACTGAACCGGCACAATCCCGTATAACTGACAAAATCTTTCTGGATCGGCCCCAATATGATCTGATCGAAAAACCAGTCCATATTTATAAAAATGAGAATCCCGATTACAATAATCGCTATCAGAGACCGAACAATATGCCAGCGCAGTTCTTCAAGATGGTCGATAAACGACATTTCCTGATCCTGACTCCGCTTCTTTAAAAATGATAGGGCCATTTATAAGTTCCAGTTCAAATATTCTAAAACTGCCGCAAATTTAAGGGTTTAGCATGGACCGGAATTATTTTGATTTGTTGTAGTTATGTTAGGTAATGCCGGCCGAAAGGGTGAGCAGTCTGGCTATTTCAGAATTTTAAGTCTGACCAGGTCGATCCGGGTATCGCTGACATGGATGATCTCAAATTCATAATCATCCACGAAAATGCGGTCTTTCGCCTTGGGAATAGCCTCATGCTCGTGGATGATGAATCCGGAAAGGGTTTCCGAAACGTTCCCGGAAAACTCCAGACCGTATTTCTGAATCAGATAGTCCAGTTCGAGGCGGCCGGATAGAATAAATTCCGTGTCGGAGATTTTTTTCTCTTCAAACTCTTCTTCATCAAATTCATCGTGAATTTCGCCGAAAATTTCCTCCAGCATATCTTCCATGGTTACAATTCCCGATGTTCCTCCGAATTCATCTACGACCCAGGCAATGCTTTTCCGCTCGGTGCTCAGTTTGGTGATCAGATCGGTGGCGCTCATACTTTCCGGAATCGCAGGAATCGGCAACAGCACCTCTTTCAGTTCGGCCGGAGCGCGAAACAGATCAAGCTGGTGAACATAACCTACAATATGATCAATATTGCCTTCATATACCACAATTTTGCTTAAACGCGTTTCTACAAAGCGGTTCCTAACCATCTCGATGGTTGAATTCAGCTCAATTGCTTCGATCTCCTTCCTCGGAACCAGGCATTGCCTTACTTTCACCTTTGGCAGCGAAAGCGCAGCCTCAAACAGATCGGTGTTCATGTCCTGGTTGTCTTCATGAAATTCCCGGGTTTGCTGAAAGAAATTTTCCAGGTCGGATCGGCTGAAAGGCTCCCTTTTTTTATCGATCCGCATATCAAAAATGATGGTGAGGATCCATTGTGAGATCCGGATAAATACCGACGCAACCGGATAAAAGATATCATAGAAAAAGCCAAGTACGCCGGTTTTTGCAAAAAAGTACATCAGCCGGTCGCTTTTTGCCTTAAAAACGGCCTTGGGAATAAACTGGCCCAGGATGACAACCACCAGCATGGATAATACGATTTCGAGAAAGACCCGCAGGGGAACAATCAGCGAACTGGTAACCTCCCATTCATTCAGCCACATTTGCCAGAACGTACTGACCAGCAATACAAAACTGACGATGGCAATATTAAATCCAATCATTACCGTACCCAGAAAACGGGAAGGTTCGTCGCTTAATTTGGAAAGTAAAATTCCGCTGGGGGAGCCCTGCTGTTTTTTCAGCTCAATGCTGAGGCGGTTGGCAGTTGCAAAAGCCACTTCAATACCTGCAAAAAAGGCGATACAGAGAATGGCAAAACATATCAATACAAGTACAACAACGTCCATATGCTGATAACGAATTTAGTCATCTTTATGATACGTTTTCAGGAATCTTGGGTCGGAAAGATTCATGCACAGCAGCCTCGTCTCGAAGTTTCTTCAATCCAGAAAGGCATTTTTTCAGCTCTTTTTGTTCAGAAAATCTTCCACGATCCGCTCCGCTTCCTTCAACGCATCTTCAAAATGGGTATTAAGAATTGTTTTTGTAAAGGAGTGTTTAAAAGAAAGTTCAAACGAAGCTTTATTGATCCTTGCCTGCAGGGAGTCTTCCGATTCGGTGCCCCGCGAAAGTAATCGCCGTTTCAGTTCATCAAT
Organism: Bacteroidota bacterium; assembly: GCA_023427575.1. GTDB lineage: Bacteria > Bacteroidota > Bacteroidia > Chitinophagales > Chitinophagaceae > Flavitalea. Next base: position 3,972 of record JAEZAY010000551.1, read on the forward strand.
GGATGGCGGCTCAATAAAAATCGACAGCACCCCATCGGGATGTTGTTTTTGCACATGGATGGCGCCTTTAACGTCAATATCGAGAACGGGCACCTGGCCCCTGTCCCAGATCCGGTATAATTCGTTTTTTAAAGTACCATAGTATTTGTCTTCATAAACCATTTCCCATTCCACGAATTCATCGTGCTGAATTTTTTCCTGGAAATCTTCGCTGGCCAGAAAATAATAATCGATACCATTCTGCTCATCGCCGCGGGGCTGGCGTGTGGCCGCAGATACTGAAAATGCAAGCCTGGGGAATTTAGCCAGCAAATGGCGGGTTATGGAGGTTTTTCCTGCCCCTGAAGGAGCCGTTATAATTATGATCTTCTGCCCTTTTGCTCTTTCAGAAAACAGGGCTTCGTTCTTTGAATCCATATAGTTTATACTTTCTGGTTAGTACAATGCCAATCAGCGCCGAACGATGTCAGCGCCTAATTTCCTTAAACGTTCATCGATCTGCTGGTACCCCCTGTCGATCTGCTCAATGTTCTGGATCACACTTTTCCCATCTGCCCCGAGCGCTGCAATCAGCAGAGCAACGCCTGCTCTGATATCGGGGCTGCTCATGGTAATGCCGCGAAGATTGTATTTTCTTCCTATTCCGACAACGGCCGCCCGATGCGGATCACATAAAATGATCTGCGCGCCCATATCCAGAAGCTTGTCGACAAAAAAGAGCCGGCTTTCAAACATTTTCTGGTGAATCAGGACGGAGCCCCGGGCCTGGGTTGCCAATACCAGCACAATGCTTAAAAGATCGGGTGTGAACCCCGGCCAGGGATGGTCGGAAATAGTTAATAATGTTCCATCGAGATAGCTCTGGATTTCATATACATCCTGCCCGGGCACGAAAATATCATCACCCCTGAGTTCCATTTTAATTCCAAGCTGACTGAATTTTTCAGGTATGATCCCCAGGTTTTCAGCCTTCACATCTTTGATGAGAATTTCTCCCTGCGTCATCGCAGCCATGCCGATAAATGAACCAATTTCTATCATATCGGGCAGAAGCCGGTGTTCTGTTCCTCCGAGTTCTGTAACCCCGTGAATAGTGAGAAGATTGCTTCCGATTCCCTCGATCCGGGCACCCATTCGGTTTAGCATCCGCGATAGTTGCTGGATATATGGTTCGCAGGCGGCATTGTAAATAACCGTTGTTCCTTTTGCCAGCACAGCAGCCATGATAATATTGGCGGTGCCTGTTACGGAAGGCTCATCCAGCAACATGGTCGTCCCAATCAGTTCCTCCGCTTCAAGATGAAAGAAACCGTCTCCCGGATCATAGGCAGATTTAGCTCCCAGTCTTTCAAAGCCAATTATATGTGTATCCAGTCTCCGGCGGCCAATTTTATCGCCGCCCGGTTTAGGTACAAAAGCTTTTTTAAATCTTGCCAGCATGGGCCCGGCCGTCATAACGGAACCGCGCAAGCGCCCGCTTTTCCTGCGGAAGGTTTCGCTGCTCAGAAATCCGGGGTCTACCTCATCTGCCTGAAAAACGCAAACATCGCGATGCGTTCTCTCGGTTTTAACCCCCATATCGGCAAGCAGCTCTATCAGAAGATTTACGTCGATGATATCCGGGATATTAGATACCGTTACTTTTTCCGGGGTGAGAAGCACGGCACTGATGATCTGCAATGCTTCGTTTTTTGCGCCCTGGGGGGTTATTTCACCCCTTAGTTTATTTCCTCCAATTACTTCAAATGAATGCATGGGTAAAAAATGGAGTTATTATGAATGAAAAAACCCTGTCAGTATTTGCTGGCAGGGCTCTAATATAACCTGTTTCGGTTTTTACTTGAACCGTTTTTTGTATTTCGCATTTCCGTTGTTCCGGTCGTTTCTGTCATTCCGATCATTGCGATCATTCCGCTGATCATTGCGGCCGCGGGTCTGGAATTTCTGGTTTCGCTGTTTATTGCGATAATCGCCATAGTTTCCATTACCCTGTCTTTCTCCTCTTCCATTTTCGTTTGCGCGGGGGCTTCTTACAAAGGGGGTATTGGTGAATTCAAGCTGCCCTTCGGTAATACGCGACAACTCGCCCTGAATGGCATCATCGTGTACGGTTTCCTTATGCCAGTTGCTGTACGATAATTTCATGTAATAAGCGATAGCATTGGCAAAACCCTGACGCTTTTCCGGATTTTCTTCCTTCAAAGCCTTGCTGATCACCAGTTCCAGGTTTTTTCCCAGATGGGAAAATTTCGGATACCGTTTCGGATAAGGAAGCGGCTTGGGTTTAGCCATCAGAATTTCACGGGTAGGAATCGGATAGGGCGATTCTACATCCAGTTTAAAATCGGAAATCAAAAACAGATGATCCCAGAGCTTATGCCTGAAATCTTCCACATTTTTCAGATGGGGATTTAAAAAACCCATCAATTCTATAACAGCGTAGGCGTTTTTTTGTCGCAGTTCCCGGTCTTCAATCGTAACCAGGTATTCGATCATTTTTTGAATATGACGACCATATTCACGCATTACTAAATTATTTCGAACGGTATTGTATTCCATTGCCTCAAGATTGACCATATAAACAAAAGTATGAAAACTATGGAATTATTTAGTTTCAAGTTCGCAGGGGCGTCCTATGGGATGAGTCGGGACTGCGGAGTTTAGTCGGCAGTTGGGAATCGGGAGTCCTTAGTGCATTCTTATTATGCTTTGCTTTTCTTACCTGCTTTGCGGGAAAAAAAAGAAAACGCAAAGAATTCGGAAAAGCCCTTTAGAAGATTAAAACGGAGGGCAGTGATAATGTGTAAATGTGCAAAAGTGCAAATTCCTATTTTTTTATTCCTAAAACTAAAATAGTTGCTATCACGGAATTAGCCTCCCGTAATGCCGCTAATAACCGATTCGATCTGCCTTGCCGGCACAACTCCGGATTGCCTCCATTTTACCTGTCCATTCTGGAACAGGATCAGGGTGGGAACTCCCTGGACCTGGAAGGTTCTGGCCAGGTCCTGGTTTTTATCTACATCAATCTTGATCACCCGGATCTTATCCTGGAATTTATCTTTCACCGCTTTCAAAATCGGAGGCATCATTTTACAGGGGCCGCACCATTCGGCGAAAAAATCCACCAATACCGGATCATCGGACTGAATCAGTTTGCTGAAAGGTTCCATACAAATCAATTTACTATTTTTTTAGGCAAGGAACATACCAGCCCTCATCCGCGATTTTTCTGTACCCAGGATGTGCATAAATAGAAATTCGAAAATTTCGGCTCTTATTCTTCTGCCCTTACATTTGAAAAAAAATCAGGTTCTGCTAAAACTCTGTTACCAAACCGAAAAAATGGAAGCCGGCTGCGATGAAGCTGGCAGAGGATGCCTTGCCGGCCCCGTTTTCGCCGCAGCGGTAATTTTGCCACCCGATTTTTATCATCCCCTATTAAATGATTCCAAACAGGTAACCGAGGAAAACCGCAACGAGCTGCGGAAATTTATTCAGGAGAACGCCGTTTGCTACAGTGTGGCCCAGGTAGACCATGAAGAAATTGACCGGATAAATATTTTACAGGCCTCATTTAAAGCAATGCATCTGGCCCTGGATTCCTTAAAGAAGCGCCCCAAAATGTTGCTGATCGACGGAAACCGGTTTTTAAAGTACCGGAGAACCCGCCATCACTGTATTGTAAAAGGCGACTCCACCTATGCGTCAATCGCAGCCGCAAGCATTCTGGCAAAAACCTTCAGGGATGAATATATGCTGAATCTTCATCCACAGTTCCCGCATTATAAGTGGAATACCAATAAGGGCTACGGAACCATCGAACACAGGCAGGCGATTCAACAACATGGATTATCGCCTTTTCATCGCAAAACTTTTCAATGGACAGCCCCCATGCTTGCCGCTTCGGAAGAAGATATCCTCGAACTTCAAAGCATTTCTCCGAAAAACTGAGGTTTTCTTTCAGCCCACTCATTTTTCAGCAAACCATAATAAATCGTATCCCGCCTTCTATTTGAATGCATTTGGGTATGACTTCTTAGCACTCCTTCCGGAATCATTCCTACTTTCAACAGCGCGGCCTTTGCCCTTTCATTAAGAAGGTCGGTTTTAATCTCCACCCGCTCCATTTGCATTATCTCAAACGCAAAACTCAGCAGGGCAAATTTGGCATGTTTGTTCACACCAGCGCCTCTGAACTCATCGCCCAGCCAGCTCCATCCAATTTCGAGTCTTTTATCATAAAAAGAAATGTTCCCGTAACTGCTGCTTCCGCAAACCATATCTGTGTCCTTATCAATAATGGTAAAAGGCACCCGGGTTTGTTTTAGCTTTTCACGAAAATGATCGTCCATCCACTCGCGTAGTGAGACGGGATCGTTCAGATCACGGGTAAAATATTGCCAGGTTTCGGATGATGTTTTGATAGAACGGTAAATCTCTTCATCCGAATCCTGCATCAGTCGTAATAAAACCCGGGGGGTTTCCAAAGCAAATGATGAGGAGAAAAAACGATCGTACTGACTCGAAGGATCCGGCTTTCTTCCAAACAATAAGCGGTACCCGTTATTGTCGGAAACCGCAAAGGCGGTTTCGGCGCCAAACTGGCGCGGTTCCGGATCAGCCGGTTCTAAACCAGGATCCAGTAAATGGCGATAGAATTCCGGATTTTCCGCTTCAATAAATATAGCGGCAGAATGGTCAATATAATCGGGAGACTGTACAAAACAAATTTCCGAAGAATCTTTTTTTAGGGTGCAGGTATGCGTTATATCGCTATCCGGATGATTGACCAGGGTAAAAAAAAGATTTTCCGTATAGAAGCGAATGGTTTCTTTAAGATCGGAGGTTTTCAGCACAGGGGTCAACGATCGTATATGCATCAGCGTTGGTTTTGGTGGAGGCCGGTCAAACTTACATCAATTTTAAATCAGAGTCCGGCCCATTCACCCATTCCTTCCCGCACTACAACCGGTTCCTCGCCGGTGCAGTCGATTACAGTGGATGGAACCATTCCGCCGGGCCCTCCATCAACGATATAGTCTACCAGCTTATGAAATTTTTCATCCATGATTTCGGGATCGGTATATTCTTCCACCATCTCGCCGGGGAGGGAAGAGCTCAGTACAGGCCTTCCCAGTTCCTGCACAATGG
>JAEZAY010000061.1 GCA_023427575.1 Bacteroidota bacterium
CGGTAAATCCGGGCGGAATCCAAAGGCCTGCCGCCAATTTTCCAGGTGTTTGCAGCCAGATCAAATTCCGTAGGGTTGGAAATGATAAATCCGCCGTTCCCTTTATTATTCAGTCCGGCATTCAATACCTGCAATAATAATTTACCCCGGATCTCGGCTTCCAGTACGGGCCCTCCATAGGGCAGGCTTCGGATAATATCGTATTCCGTTACGGGAGGATGTAGCAGATCATCCAGCCGGATAGAACCGGAATTTAGTAATGACAGATCAGAAAGGGGCGCGGCTTCAGAAACAGCCCGCGCGATCAGCTGTCCAAAATTCGATGGTTTATGCCGGATCACCTCTTCCCTGGCATCGAGGGGATCCCCTTTTTCCAGGATCACTCTTTGCGCATCAAAGCCAATGGAACTAAAGCTGGAATCGGCAATACTTACCCATTTTTTAACCAGTTCCGTAGTAGCTGAATCCGGTTGAATCGATTCATCAACCATTCGGATGGCCGTTTTTACCGAAACTTTTCTTTTGGCTTTTTTCTTATTAATATCAATCTGAACAATATAGGCCGACCTTGCATTGGCGTGCGCTTTGGTAATCGGAACATTGCCTATCCGTTCAAAAATCATATGATGTTCATGACCCCCGATGATCGCCGCCAGTTCAGGAATCTCGCGCGCAAGAACAATATCGTCTTCAATGGATTGATGTGTAATGGCCACCACCGCATCGCAGGAATCTTTTAAAAACTGATACATTTTTCTTGCAGTGCCCAATGCATCGGTATAATGTACATAACCAGCCCGGTTGAAGGGGAGCGTAATCCCGAACAGCCCGATACTGGCAGAACTGCCATCAGCATCTTTTAGTCGCAGAATTTTATAAACCGGACTTTCAGCTTTCCCGGTTTTCAAAAAACGGGTGAAGGGAAGAATACTGTCGTTTTTCTTGTGAAAACTGTTGGAAGAAATGTATTCAAAAGCCGATTCGTTCAGCCGCGACTGTAATTCGGCCTCGCTGATATCGAATTCATGATTTCCAAATACGGCAAAATCAACCCCTGAAGCATTCATCGTTTCCACCATTTGCCGGCCCCGAACTCTTTGGCCTTCATAAATCAGGCTGTTATAAACCGAAGGACTTAAGAAATCGCCAGCCATTAGCAGGAATGTATTCGGATTTTTATTTACCAGTTCTTTTTTCAGTTGGGCAACCCTTGCCATTCCGCCCTCTTTTCCTCCGGCCAGAGGGGCAATTTCATACACGTCATTGATCTGAAGGAAGACGATACTGATTTTCCCATCCTCTTTACCGCTCAGATTGCGGGTGGATGAACATGAGTAAAAAACCAGCATTAAACTGATGAGGGGAAATATCTTTCTCATGAAAAGACTTTTTAGTAGAAAATGAGTGAAAGTAAATTACTGTTTATGCAGAAAAAAAATGCCGGCGATTGAAATCGCCGGCCTGTGCTTACCTCTGAAACCACAAAAAGAAAGTCGTTACAAATATTTTAATGAAACCCGTTCAAGTCTATAGACGGCGGTTCAAGGAAAATCAGCCCGGAAAAGCAAATTCCCCCTGGATTTACCGGTAGCTGCAAGCAGATGCCGGTATTAATTTTTGTGAGTGTATCCAATCCACAACTGCTTTTTTAAAGCAGTAAGTTCTGGCTACTTGTTGAGGTAAGTTATTTTAATAGGATCGAAATTAATTGTATTCAGCACAAAATCAACTCACAAGACGGCTCACTAAATAATTGGAAATTGGACGGTCGGGTAATAAGATGATTGGATTAACGATTATGCTTCAGTTGGAGTATTAATGCATAAGCAGGGTAAAAGTAAAGACAGTTTTTATAAAAATCAATAATTTCTAAAAGTTTTTTTAATTGGTCAACTTAAAGATTTACGTCAGAAACCTCTGTAAGTGAATGTGGAAGCGGGTATTCTTTTTCATTTAATGCCTTTTCAGCCGCTTTAAAAAGTTTTTCTTTTTTATAATCATACCACCACTGGGGCGCGGTTTTTTTCATCAGGGTATCGATGCTTCGCATTCCAACCAGATTCCAGGCTCCCTGTAAAACGCCGGGTACCGACCTTTGAACCGCGCGCAGGCTCATCGCAAATCCGCTGTCGAGATATTCCATATGATGCCAATAACCGGCTGGCATAAAGAGGGTATCGCCATGTTCCAAAGTTACTTCATAACCCCGGGCATACTTCAGCGCAGGAAACTTATCATAATCAGGTCCGCCATTTAACTGGTGGTAATGGCTAAAATCGGCGAGGCTTAAAACCTCGAATGGTTTCCGGTAAAGTTTATGTTGTTCTTCGTAGGGAAAAAGCAGCACTTTTTTCCGGCCAACAAACTGCGTATGCAAAATATGCGAAAGGTCGATGTCGAAATGCATATGGGTGATGCTGGAGGCGCCGCCCACAAATAACATTGGAACCCTTTTTACAAAACCTTTCATCAGGTGGTCGGGCCAGGTAAAATCATTTATCAGTTGCGGAGCATGATTGAAGATGTTGAAGAGAAAAATCCGCCATGCCGCCGGACCGCTGCTGATCATGTCAATATATTCACCAAAGCTGGTATAATCGTCGGCCCTATTAATGGGCGTATATGCATCACTTTTTACATTATTGTAAATGCCAACTTTTTTATCTCCAACCAGTTCTTTAAAATATTTCCAGTTCCACTTCGAGTAGGCAGCCCATTGTTTTGCCAATCCCGAAATTACCACTGGCTTGCGCGTCTTATAATAGGCTTCCTGAAAGTCTGTACCACGGATGGTTTCCACTTTTTCGATCGGTTGGAGCAACATCTATTTTAAGTTTGCGCAAAGTTAATATTAAATTCATGTTGCCGGATACCAGGCTTCCGGCAATGCCACCTATTTTAACGAAATGGCTGGCATTATAAATGCCTGTAAATATCCGCAGAGCAGGTAAATAAAAAAAATCTTATGCGCATACACATCCATCCTGAAAATCCCCAGCCCCGCAATGTAAAAACGATTGTTGATGCCTTGGCAGGCGGAGCTGTCATGATCTATCCCACCGATACGATCTATGGTCTCGGTTGTGATATTTCACAACAGAAAGCAGTGGAAAGAATTTGCCGGATTAAAAATATTGATCCACAAAAAGCTAATCTGTCTTTTATCTGTTATGATCTGAGCGATCTGAGCCGCTATACCAAACCCATTTCCACTCCTTTATACCGGCTTCTGAAATCGCTACTGCCCGGTCCCTATACTTTTATATTGCCGGCCAGCCGCGAGGTGCCGAAGATCCTGAAAAGCAAAAAAAATACAGTGGGCATCCGGGTTCCGGATAACCTGATTGCACGCACCATTGTGCAGGAACTGGGAAGGCC
>JAEZAY010000067.1 GCA_023427575.1 Bacteroidota bacterium
AGGTAAATCCGCCCATCAGGGAAAGCAACGCCAGGTTATGCCTTTGTGATGCCGTAAACCGAAGGCCGTTTCGGGTGATGATCAGGAACAGAATCCAGATCAGACCCATTTGCCAAAGACTGTCTACCAAACACCATCCCAGAGCTTTCAGAAAAGCGGACTGATTGACAAGGTTCATTCTATTGATTTTTCAGGTTGTTGATCAGTTTCTGGATTTCTTCCAGTTCTTCGGAACTGGCTTTATGTGTGCCAAGAGCCTGAAGAACCAATTCAGTAGGAGAGCCTCCAAATAATGTATTAATCATTTTTCCGAGCAGGTGTTTTTGGGTTTTTTCCCTGCTCACTGCCGGTTGGTAGATATGCGTTTTAATGGAATCATCCCTTTTTACCAGGCCTTTTTCATTCATGATCTGCATCAGTTTAAGCGTGGTAGTGTAACCGGCTTCTTTGGTTTTAGACAATTCTTCATGCACTTCCCGTACGCTCGCAATGCCTTTTGCCCATAGCACCTGGAGTATTTCCAGTTCCGATTCAGTGGGTTTGATATACTTTATCGATGGCATAAAATAATGTTTGCCTAAATATACGAGAAAGTTCGTAAATCGCTCTTTCTTCAAGATAATTAAAAGCCTAAATTTTAAGAATTTATATCAATGGAAGGCAGCAGGAGAGGTTGAACGGTTCAGGAAAGTCGGGAAGATTGGTTTTTCCTGAGGGGCTTCGCCTGCATTTACCGGGTCTTCCTCCATTAGGTGTCCGGTTAATAATTTTCAGTTTACCTGAAACCTGTATCAACAGTAAGTTACGAGCTGGCATTGTAAATGACCCCTTCCACTTTTTTTTAGAAAAAAAGTGGAGCAAAAAAATCGCGCTGCGGAATAAATCCTAAAAATTGAAACTTCCGGCTAAATAAAAACAAGTCACAGCGAATCAAGATAACCCAGCGCCAGTAGGACTTACGAGCTAAAGATCATCTCCCAGCTTCGGTAACAACTGTTTTTATTTTACGCCGTCCGTTTCAATTTTCTTAACGGATTTCTTCCGAGGCCCAGCGAATACATTTTACCCGGACAGCAATGGTCTTCCCTCGCCCTAATCTCATGGATGAGCAGTATGATTTGTATACAAGAGTAGTGGGTAGATTGATGGTGGGCCTCGCCTGTTTCGTGGTATATAAGTGCAGCTTCTTCTTAAAAAGCAAAGAAATAATAAGCGCGCCGTAGAAATTCTATGGGCATAAAAAAAAGCCCCGATGTAGAGACATCGCGGCTTTTGGTATTTGGTATGATTAGTGTTCCCTGCAAATGTAGGAACAGTGAACTACTTTAAGGATTCTTAACCTCAATGTTAACAACCTTTTGATTTTCTGTAAACAGGATTTTACCTTCTTTTTCATTTTTGCTGACCGATCCGGTTTCAACAGGTGCATTTGCATCCGATCCATCCAGGTCAGAGACCGGTGCCTGAATCCTTTGTTCGGTTTTGATAGCTCCGGCTTCTCCTTTTGTTTCGAACATAACAGCCAGCGTAGGGGCAATTACGAGTGAAACAATAGACATTAATTTAATCAGAATGTTCATGGATGGCCCGGAAGTGTCTTTAAAAGGATCGCCCACAGTATCGCCGGTTACAGATGCTTTATGAGGTTCTGATTTTTTATAGTAAGTTTCTCCATTGATATCAACGCCTTTTTCAAACGATTTTTTGGCATTGTCCCAGGCTCCACCGGCATTGTTCTGGAACATTCCCATAAGTACGCCACTAACAGTAGCACCTGCCAGGAATCCGCCCAATGCTTCGGGACCCATCATAAAACCGACGATCAGTGGGGAAAGAATCGAAATAGCACCGGGAAGCATCATTTTTTTAATGGAAGCTTCCGTTGATATCGCCACGCATTTATCGTATTCCGGCTTCCCGGTTCCTTCCATGATTCCGGGAATCGATTTAAATTGTCTTCTCACTTCTTCCACCATTGCCATAGCTGCTTCACCTACAGCGCGGATTGCCAGTGAAGAGAAAATAAAGGGAATCATACCGCCCACAAAAAGCATGGCCAGTACATCCGCCTTGTAAATGTCAATTCCGTCAATACCGGCAACTCCAACGAATGCAGCAAACAGCGCCAGGGCGGTAAGGGCTGCAGAAGCAATGGCAAAACCTTTTCCGGTAGCAGCGGTGGTATTACCAACGGCATCCAGCACATCGGTTTTTTCCCGCACTTCTTTCGGCAGTTCGCTCATTTCAGCAATCCCACCCGCGTTATCAGCTATCGGACCAAATGCATCGATAGCAAGCTGCATGGCGGTGGTAGCCATCATACCGGCGGCCGCAATGGCCACTCCATATAAACCGGCACATTCATACGAACCCCAGATCCCGCCCGCAAGAACCAGGATAGGAAGGAAGGTACTTTCCATTCCAACCGCCAAACCACCAATTACGTTGGTAGCGTGACCGGTTGCCGACTGACGCACGATACTCATGACCGGACGTTTACCCATTGCGGTATAGTATTCGGTAATAACGCTCATCAGGGTTCCAACGAGTAAGCCAACGCCGATTGCTCCGAGAACTCCCCATTTGGTAAACTCGTGACCGCGCAGGGTCATGGTTTCAGGAAGAATATAATAAACAAGGCCAATACAGGCCAGAGCAGTTAAAACAATTGATCCCCAGTTACCCATGTTTAAAGCCCGCTGTACATTTTCAGTACTGATCCCGGCATTATCGCTGACTTTTACGAAAAGAGTTCCGGCGATGGAAAACAGGATTCCCACTCCGGCAATCAGCATCGGTAGCAGGATAGGGGCCATGCCACCAAACGCATCATTAGAAACCGTTTCTTGTCCAAGCACCATTGTTGCAAGCACCGTAGCCACATAAGAACCGAAAAGATCGGCACCCATACCGGCAACATCACCAACGTTATCGCCTACATTATCGGCGATGGTTGCAGGGTTGCGCGGATCATCTTCCGGAATTCCGGCTTCCACTTTACCTACCAGGTCGGCGCCAACATCGGCCGCTTTAGTGTAGATACCACCTCCAACGCGAGCAAAAAGCGCGATTGATTCGGCACCGAGTGAAAATCCGGTCAATACTTCGATGGTGCGAAGCATTTCATTTGAATTCACACTGGCGCCTTCCGGAACGAACATGGCTTTGAAAATCAGGAATAAACCGCCCAGACCCAGAACAGCCAGTCCGGCTACACCCATTCCCATTACCGAACCTCCGGTAAAGGAAACATTTAGTGCTTTACTTAAACTGGTTTTGGCTGCTTCAGCGGTACGAACATTCGCTTTTGTAGCTACTTTCATCCCGATATACCCGGCAAGTGCACTTAAAACGGCTCCGATAATAAACGCTACCGCGATCAGCCAATGCGAATTTTCGTGTGAGCTGGCCATTATGCCCAATAAAAGGGCCACAATCACCACAAAATAACCGAGAATGCGCCATTCGGCTTTCAAAAAGGCCATTGCTCCTTCGGCAATATAGTCGCTGATTTCCTTCATGCGGGCAGAGCCGGCATTTTGGCGTGAAACCCAATTGAATTTCAGGAGGGTATAAAGCAATCCAATGGCACCCATCACAGGGACTAGGTAGATTAAACTGTCCATAAGCGTTAGTACTTTTCTAAATTTAAGGGAGGCAAAAATAGGGGAAAAAGAGTTGAAGAAGGCAGATTTCGGTTTTATGAATGAAAAAGGCTTTAGCCCGCTGATTTTGGAGAACGGATTTCTTCCCAAGTCGGGGCAAAGTGTTGAAGATGCCTGATCCCTTACCAATGCGGCATAATACGATTGCCTGGTAAAGAGGCTTCGCCAGTTAATGCTTTCACGCTACGCTTTCTGTTTATCCTTAAGGGGTGCTGTCCTTTTTTACTCCCTTCGGTTTGATTAGCCGGTCCAAAATTCCTTTACCGGCTTCTTTTGCACGATTGGCAGGATCCTGCTTTTTGGAACTGTCGGCCGCCACCGCCGAATACTTTTTATTAAACAGTTCTTTTTTCAGCCGGTCGGCAGCAGTTTCCAACACCTCTTTCTTTATCGATTGCACACTGTCTTTTACCATTTGTTTTGCACTGTCAATTTTCGCCTGCGCAAAATCTTTCACCTGTGCTTTCATTTCATCCGCGAGGTTTGATGCCGTTTCTTTCAGATCAATTTTAAACTGCGGACTATTAATTGATCCGTTCAGTTTTACATTCAGATTTACCGTTTCACTCACATTCAGCGGAATTCCCCGGCTGGCAGCGCTTGTAACCAAATTATTCACCAGCTGGTTGCCCTGTGTTCCCAACATCGAGCGGGGCATTTTCAGATTGATTATATAATCCAGGCTTTGGTCCAGTCCATGCGAACCGCCAATTTCCATATCGATCCCTTTAAAGCTAACCGTAAACGGATTTACCAGCACCTTTCCATTGGCAAATTGAAACCGCTGCCTTACTTCACGAAGCGTTACATCCTGCAATTCTTTCACATTTAAGCGCTCGCCCAATTTTTCAAGGGGTTCAAATTTGGATAAAAAGCCTTCGATCAAAAACAAACTTCCTTCGCCCGCCAGGGTAGCCAGATCGGGCATCATCGATTCGCCCATTCGGCCCGATAAGGTAAGATCCGAATTTAATGTGCCCCCCAGCCATTTGCCGATGGGCATCAATTTTTGCACTGTATTAAAAGTCAGAAAGGTTTTTTGAATATCAACATCCTTTACATTGTACTGCAAAGCGATCGCCGGTTTGGTTTTGCTTTCGCGGGTGGAATAAGAGCCGCTGATCCGGATGATTCCATCGAGAGCATTGCCATTTACATTATCCAGCTTCACTGCTTCATCAGACAGCTTCAGAGAACCATTCAGGTTTTTGATGTTTAATTTATCATACACCAGTTCGTCCACCTTTGCGTTTAATACCAGGTCGAGGTTTGCGGGCACTAAGAACACACCGGTTTCGGCCTGGGCCACGGCCGAATCGTTTCCAGTGGGCATGAATTCGTTTACATTCACTTTATTAGCCACTACGTTAATAACCCCATTCATCGGCTTGTCTTTCAGCGCATAGGCAAGCAGGTTATTGATCTGTCCGTTTGCCGAAAAATCAGTGGACAAATACCTGCCTTTCAAATCGCTAATGGTAACATTCCTGGGATTAAAACTCATCAGCAGGTTGTCTAAACGTACGCCGCCCGGATAGTCTTTGTCTGCATACATAAAATTGCCGAGTCGAACGGTTCCGGCCGCATTGAACTGGTCGAATTGTCCTTTTTCGGCTGCTTCCACATTTCCTTTTACACTCACATCGGCATTTAATAATCCGGCCAGTTTTGTTCCTTCATCCAGCTTTACCATTCGCGAGATTTTAGAAAGATCGAGGGCTCCCTTTGCGGCCGCATCAACAAACATGGAACTGACGGGGCTCTTCACCAGCAGGCGGAAGTCAAACGGATCATTCTCGAGTTCAATATGACCTTTCTTAATGTCAACCACGGTATGATCAGTAATCCCGTCCGGATTGTTCACATTCATGGTTATATTGATATTTTTAACTGG
>JAEZAY010000075.1 GCA_023427575.1 Bacteroidota bacterium
CACAGGTGCTGAAGGTATGGGTTACCGCCTGCAGTACCGGCGAAGAGGCCTATAGTATCGCGATCCTGATCAATGAAGTGCTGGAGTTGATGGGGAAAACGCTCGACGTAAAAATCTTTGCTTCCGATATTGATCCGGAAGCCATTGAAACCGCTTCCGCCGCCAGCTATGCTGCCGAATCGCTGAAAGAGGTCGACTCTGAACTGATCCATAAATATTTCAGGCAGCAGGGTTCGCGCTACACCGTTATCCCTTTAATCAGAAAACAAATTGTTTTCGCCCGCCATAATATTCTAAAGAATCCGCCCTTTATTAAAAATGATCTGATCTCCTGCCGCAATATGCTGATCTATATGAATAGCATATTGCAGCGGAAAGTGGTATCAACGCTTCAGTTTTCGCTGAATACCGGCGCTTATCTTTTTCTTGGACCCAGCGAATCACCTATCGTTCCCAATACAGGCTTTAAGGAGATCAGCAGCAAATGGAAAATCTATCGCAAAACAGAAACCCAAACCAAATTTTCACCCGATCGTTTTCCCGTTCAGGATGTAAAAAAGAAACAGGGAACTGTGGAATCCACCGCAAAAGCCCCGGCATTAAAAGAACTGCAGGAAGCGTTTAAAGAAGCGCTGGTGGAAAAATTTGGTTTTGCCGCCCTATACCTCGACGAAAATTTTGAAATCAAAGAAGCCACCGGTAATTTCAAAAAATATCTTTCGCTGCCCGATCGCCTGCTTTCGCTCAACCTTTTGAAGATGGTGGATCGCGTAATCGCCGGCCGAATCAACCTTGCGGTGCGAAAATGTTTAAAGGAAAAGCGGGAACAAAGCCTGGTGATAAATTCAAAAGCTGAAGGTGAAAAAGGCAGCCGGATTCTGATTCAGCCACCCAACAAATCCGGCCTGATCCTGATGATCCTGAGTGAAGACGATGCGGTTCCTGTTCAGCGTTCTTCTGAACCGGCTCCTGCCGGCGAACCGGATAATGCTACTTATCTGATTGAACTCGAAGAAGAGTTGAAAGAAGCTCGCCTGAATCTTCAGATCTCGGTGGAAAGCCTGGAAACCGCCAACGAAGAACTGCAATCGAGCAATGAAGAACTTTTGTCGGCGAATGAAGAACTGCAGAGCTCAAACGAAGAATTGCAATCGCTGAATGAAGAACTGCATACGCTTAATACCGAACATCAGCTTCGGATCCGTGAACTGATTGAGCTGAATGATGATCTGAATAATTATTTCGCCAGCTCCGATATCGCGCAGATCTTCATCGACCGCCATTTCAGGATCCGGAAATTCAACCCCGTGGCGCTCAAACTGATCAATTTAATTGAAAGCGATATCGGGCGGCCGATTCAGCATATTTCTACCAATATAAAAGACAGTAAAAATTTTACAGAAGAGATCCAGCGCGTGGTGGAAACATCCGTTCCGATCGAGAAGGAAGTGCGTTTATTGAATGGGTCTATACACCTGATGAAGATCTATCCCTATCTGCGCCAGGATAAAAAAGTGGATGGAGCGGTCATTTCGTTTGTGGATATCAGTAATGTCCGCGAACTGAATTCCATTATCCACAGTATTTTTAATGCCAGTTTAAGTGCTATCATGGCATTTAAAGCCCAACGTAACCAGGATGGTATAATTTCAGATCTGACCCTGTTAACCACCAATTCCGCAGCAACCGAATTGATCGGCGCCGGAGATAATAGCGTAACAGGCCAGTCGGCTTCTACCGTCTTCCCACAACTGTTCACGGGGGATTTTATGGAAAAATGCCGGCAAATCATAACCAAAGGAAATTCCTTCCATACAGAAATGGATTTAGAACTGAATGGAGAAAAAGAATGGTTCGAGATAAGTGCGGCTCCCATGCCGGATGGACTGGTTCTGAACCTGACAAATATTACCGAAAAGAAAAAAGGCGAAGATAAACTCCGGCGGAATTACCAGGAGCTGATCCGGACAAAAGAAAACTACCGCAACCTCAACCTGCAGCTGGAACAAAAAGTGCGGAGCCGTACCGAACAGTTATCCGTAAGCGAAGAAAGGTTTCGGTTGATTACTGCTTCGATCAGTGATGCGGTATGGGACCGCGACCTGGTGAATGATCAGATCTGGTGGAGTGATAGTTTTTATAAATGGTTTGGATTTGAAAAATCGTCTGAGAGCAATTCAATAGCCATGTGGCTGAACCAGGTTCATCCCGAAGATAAAGAAAGAGTGAGCCAGGCTATTACGCAGGCCATCAATACCGGCAATGAATATTCGGTTCAGTACCGGTTCCGCAACCATGAAGGCGATTACATAGCGGTAATGGATAAAGGCGTGGTGCTTACCGATGAAAACGGAATTCCCTATCGCCTGCTGGGCGCACTCACCGATCGCCGTTCGGAAGAACTGGCCGATCAGAACCGGGCCCTAAAAGCCTTTAACGCAGAACTGGAAGAGCTGGTGGCCAGCCGGACCAAGGACCTGGAAAACCAGAAAAATATTCTGGAAAATCTCTTTATGCAGGCGCCGGCGATGATCTGCACATTAAAAGGACCCGATCATGTGTATGATCTGGTGAACCCGCAATACCAGAAGCTTTTTGGCAACCGCCCGCTGGTTGGCAAACCAATCATGGTAGCCCTTCCTGAACTGGAGGGCCAGCAGATCAGGGACATCTTAGATACCGTGTATAATACCGGTGAATCATTCATCGGGAAGGAAATTTATGTGAAGCTGGCCAGGGATGTGGATAAGGAAACGGAAGAGATGTATGTCAACCTGATCTATCAGCCTACTTACGATGAAAAAAATACGATCAATGGAATTCTCGTGTTTGCATACGAAGTGACGCAGCAGGTACTGGCCCGTAAATCCATCCAGCAGGCAAATGATGAACTGGTAAAACTGAACCAGGAATTCCAGGTAGTCATGGATTTCATCCCCCAAATGGTATGGGTATCGCAGCCGGATGGCGAACAAAGCTTTTTTAATAAAGTCTGGTATGAATTTACAGGCCTGAACTATTTGGAATCGGTGCGCGGGGGCTGGCTTGAAGCCATTCATCCCGAAGACCTGAATCGCGCGTCAGAAACCTGGAAACAGTCTATTGAGTCGGGCTCACCATACGAAATTGAATACCGGATAAAGGGGCTTAACAACGGCTATCGCTGGTTTCTCGGAAGGGCATTGCCCATTAAAAATGAGGAAGGAGAAATTGAGAAATGGTTTGGCACCTGCACCGATATCCAGGATCAGAAAGTGATGAATGATACGCTTGAACAAAAAGTGATGGAAAGAACCCGGGAGCTTCAGCGCATCAATACCGAACTCGAACTAAGCAATAGCGAGCTGACTCAATTCGCTTCCGTTGCCTCTCATGATCTGCAGGAACCGCTGCGGAAAATTCTGATGTTTAGTCAGCTGGTAAAAGATCGCGTGGCCGATCTTCCCGGAGTAGCTTCGGCATACGTGGATAAGATCATTGCTTCTTCATCGCGAATGAGTGTGTTGGTGCATGATCTTCTATCATACACTAAACTTTCTTCAACCAATGGAACTTTTGAGATCACCGATCTTAATATTGTTATTAATGAAGTGTTGAGTGATCTTGAATTAACTATCCAGGAGAAAAAGGCAAATATTGTCTGGGAAAATCTGCCGGCCTTTGAAATGTTGCCCGGTCAGATGCGACAGGTGTTCCAAAACATAATCAGCAATTCTTTAAAATTCAGCAAGGCCGGTGAGCCGCCAAAGATCACCATCAATACTGAAAAGGTAAACCAGCTTGCTGTGGATGCGGCGCCCGATCCGGAGGGCAGATTTTACCGGATCGAAATACAGGACAATGGGATTGGTTTTTCCAATGAATATGCCGATAAGATCTTTACCGTTTTTCAGCGCCTGCATACGCGAAATAAATACGAGGGCACGGGTATTGGACTATCTATTGCGAAAAAAATCATCAGTCAGCATAACGGCATCATCAAAGCCTACGGAAAAGAAAATGGCGGTGCCCGTTTTACCATGGTGGTTCCGGCGCGGCAGCGACACGAAAACTGATACTTTATGAAGATTTGCGAACGATCAGGTTCCCGCGGCTGATGGTCAATTGCGATTGAATGGACGAGCGGTTTTTATTTAAGAGATCCAGCATGTACCGGCCGGCAATCTGGCCGATTTCGAAAGGCTTCTGTTCATAGGTGGTCAGGCCGGGATCAATGATAGAAGCCCAGGAATCATTTCCGAACCCGGTGACGGCAATTTCTTCAGGAATCCGGATGCCCCTTTGTTTCAGGATCTCGATGATTTTGATCGCCCCGCCATCGTATACGCTGCAGATCCCATCCGGCGGCTCTGGCAGGTTCAGCCAGTAGTCAACGGCCTCTTCCACCTGTTCAGGCAAAAATTTCGAATGTTTTACCAGCTTCGGATTAAACTGGATGCCGTGTTGCTGCAGGGCGGTTTTGTAGCCATTCAATCTCAGCCTGCTGGCAAGCAAATGTTTGGGTCCCGCAAATAAGGCGATCCTTCTTTTGCCTCTTTCAATCAGATGCTGGGTGGTGGTGAACAAACCATTAAAATCATCTTCCACCACTTTGGGGATGGGAAGCTCCTGGCAGATCCGCGCAAATGAAACCAGCGGAATTCCTTTGCTGTGTAATTGTTTGATGTGCTCAAAGTCGCGGGTGTCGCGGGTATGACAGATCAGAAATCCGTCCACACGGCTAAGCATAAGCGCTTTTATATTTTCCTTTTCTATTTCGGGCGATTCGTTCGACTGCGCAATGATGATGCGGTAATTCATTTTATAAGCGGCATGCTGAATACCGCTGACAATGGATGCGAAAAAAGGCTTTTCAATATCGGGGATGACCACTCCCAGCATCTTCGTTTCATTCTTTATCAAGCCCAGGGCGAGCATGTTGGGCTGATAATCCATTTCTTTGGCGGTTTTTAATACGGCCTCGCGGGTTTCCGCTTTTATGTTGGAACTGTTGGTAAGTGCGCGGGAAACGGTCGACTTCGAAATGCCCATTTTTTTTGCAATATCGATGATGGTGACCTGGTGTCTTTGCATATTTAAAAGTATCCAATAATTCTTCAAATCCAAATCCGAAAATGGGAACGGTTGCGGGAATGTTCCCAGATTAAATTCCCATAAATCCCAGTTCTTTCTTTGTTTTATCCCCGGCATTCGAATAGATTAGACTTGTCATCTTTTGAATTCACATCTTCTAATCAATTCATTCAAAAGCCCTTCCCGGGCTTATAAACCCTTATAATTCAATATATTTTTATGCGTTTTATTGAAGAAGAAAAAAAATCACTGCCTGTTTATGCCAGCCCGGAAGTGCTGATTGTGGGAGCCGGACCTGCGGGAATCGGTGCCGCCATAGCTGCTGCCTGAAACGGAGCCAGCGTATTATTATTGGAGCGTTATGGATTCCTGGGCGGCAATCTCACCATCGCCATGGTAAATCCCATGTTTACATTTCATGATATCCATGGCAGGCAGGTAATCAGGGGAATCGCCGGTGAACTGGTTGACAGGCTGGTTCAGTTGAAGTCCTCACAGGGACATGTAACCGATCTGACTTTCGACAATGCCTCGATGACTCCTTTTGATCCCGAAGGCATGAAATACCTTCTGTTTGAAATGGTAAAAGAAGCCGGCGTGGAATTGCTGCTCCATACCTGGGCCGTTGGGATAACAAAAGACGGAAATAATGTGAGCGGGGTTATTATAGAAAATAAATCGGGCCGCCAGATTATTTGTCCGAAATACATCATCGACTGCTCCGCCGATGCCGATATCATTGCCCGCGCCGGGGCTCCATTTGTGAAAGGCCGGAAAGAAGACGGTGCTATGCAACCCGTCACCCTGTTTTTCCGGATCGGCGGCATTAACACCGATGATCTGCGGAAATGGATGAAAAACAACCGCGATCTTTTAAAAGATTCGCCCACGGATGAAGAGATCGACTCCAGCGAAGCCATCGCTTTTTTAGGTTTGAAGGAATTGGTGAAGAAGGGAATGGAAGAAGGAGAATTTCCAAAAGACGCGGCGCCCCGAATTCTTTTTTATCAGCTACCGCTTCCCGGTCAGATTGCCGTAAATGCCACCCGGCTTCAGGGTATTGATGGGACCAATGCGGATGATCTTACCCGTGCGGAAATGGAAACCCGGGTTCAGGCCTGGAAGATTCATAAGTTTCTGCAGAAATATGTAGGTGGCTTCGAAGATTCTTTTATTCTGGATACCGGAGTGCAGGTAGGAGTTCGTGAGACCCGGCATATAATCGGTGATTATGAACTGACGGAAGAGGATGTTTTGTCGAACCGCGCTTTTGAAGATGGGATTGCCTGCGGCACTTTCGCGATCGATATCCACCCTCCGGAAGGAGAGCAGCAGGTATTCACAGGTTCGGGAAAAGCGGTTTATGAAATTCCTTACCGCTGTCTGATTCCGCAGGATCTCGACAATGTGCTGGTAGCGGGACGCGCCATTTCGGCCACCCATAACGCCTTCGGATCAGCGAGAGTAATGGCCACCTGCATGGGGATTGGCCAGGGTGCGGGAACGGCCATGGCCGGCCTTGTAAAATCCGGCAAAACCACGCGCGAAGCTGACACCGCACGGATCCGCGAAATGTTAATTGAACAGGGACAATACCTCCTGGGCATGCCGGAAGATAATCTTCCCGCCAATCATAAACTGGTGTTGAATAAGGTAGATGGATCTGGAGCGACTGCCAGTCATTTTAATCCGTTTAAAGACCTTGAACATGGGTAAAAAACCGATGCAGTTGCGATGGGGAATAGCCACCATGCTGTTTTTTGTTTCGGCTTTGAACTATCTCGACCGCCAGGTATTGTCGGTACTCGCTCCTACCATCCAGCAGGAACTGGGATTAACCGATATCGACTATTCCTTTATCACTTCTTCTTTTCTGCTCAGCTATACCATCATGTATGCTATCAGTGGTACCATCATCGATAAGCTGGGAACAAGAAAAAGTTTTCTCTGGTTTGTGGGGGGATGGTCCATCGCCAATGTATTGCATGGTTTTGCCAAAACCGTGATGCAGTTTTCCGTATTCCGGTTCCTGCTGGGGGCCACTGAATCGGCCAATTTCCCGGCCGGCGTAAAAGCGGCATCGGAATGGTTTCCGGTGAAAGAAAGGGCGCTGGCCATCGGGCTTTTAAATGCGGGATCATCCGCCGGTGCAGCCCTTGCGGTACCGATGGTCAGTTTTATCGCCATTGTTTTTAACTGGCAGGCGGCATTTGTGATTACCGGTTTGCTTGGTGTGATCTGGATGTTCTTCTGGTGGCGTCATTATTATCTTCCTTCTGAGCATCCACGAATTTCGGCGGAAGAACTGGCTTTAATAGAAAGCGATGAAGAGCCTGTTGAAACAGGGCCTCAGAATACCGGAACCACCGTTTGGCAATTGCTGAAAACCCGCCAGGCCTGGGGTTGCTTTATGGCCCGCATCCTAATTGATCCCTGCACTTATTTTTTGATTTTCTGGATTCCCAAATATCTGCAGGAAGAACAGGGCTTCAGTCTGGGCCAGCTTGGATTTTTTGCCTGGATCCCTTATGTCGCCCTTGCATTTGGAACCGTTGCCGGCGGAATAATCCCAAGGTCTTTAATAAATAAAGGCTGGACCATTAACCGCTCGCGTAAAACCACCATGTTCGCGGCCTCGCTGCTGGTGCCTGCATTTTGTTTCCTGCTGTTTTCCACCACTCATTCCGCCATTGCTGTGATCGCTATTGCAGGAGTGATGTTTGGTCATGGCTTATGGGGCAATATCACCCTGCCGGCTGAAGTATTTCCAAAACGCGTACATGCAACCCTGACGGGTTTGGGCGGCACCCTGGGCGGTACTATTGCAATCGGAGTTCAGTTCCTGATTGGCTGGACGGTACAAAACGTTTCCTACACTCCCATCTTTATCGGCGTGGGCATCGTTTACCTGCTCTGCTTTGTTGCCGTTCACTTTTTAATCGGAAAGCTGGGGGTGATCATACCCCTCAAAAAATAGAATATGTTCTAATTCCAATAATTATTTTAACTAAAACTTGCCGTATGACTGAGAAATTTCTTTTTTATTTTAAACGAATGAAGGTCCTCGCCGGACTTTTATCCTGCCTGCTATTAGCAACATCCTCTTTTGCCTGGCAGGCAAATCAAATCAATGGAACCGTAAGATCGGCAGATGGAAGCCCGCTTGCCGGAGTTTCGGTTATTGTTAAAGGTGATGCCCAACGGGGAACTGTAACCGAAGAAGACGGTTCATTCAGCATCAGTGCTCCCGGGAATGCCGTACTGGTTATTTCCATCACGGGATACCAGCCTCAGGAGATCGCCTTAAACGGACGCAACAGCCTGGAGATTACAATGGAAACCAGCGCCACCGATCTGGAAGATGTGGTGGTGGTGGGCTATTCCAGCACAAAAAAGGTAAACCTGACCGGAGCCGTAACCGCTGTTTCGGGTGAAGAAATGGCGAAAAGGCAGGTTGGACAAACATCTATGGCCTTACAGGGCGTAGTGCCAGGCGTTACCATTACCCAGGGCAGCGGACAACCCGGCGTGGATGGAGGCAGTATTCGAATCCGGGGAATCGGAACGCTGAACAATTCGGAACCATTGGTTTTGGTAGACGGAGTTGTAATGTCCATTGATCATATTGATCCCTCTACTATTGAATCCATCTCGGTTTTAAAAGATGCTGCTTCCGCTTCCATTTACGGATCACGTGCAGCTAACGGAGTGATCCTGATCACCACCAAGCGGGGAACCAAAGGTAAGTTTACGGTTAGCTATGATGGTTATGTTGGAAAACAGCAGACTACCGACATGCCTAAAATGGTGAACGGACTGGATCATATGCGAATGATCAACGAGGCGCATTTGAATGTGGGCCGCAGTCCGCTCTTTTCAGATGCCTATATCAGCGATTATATCGCCAATAAGACCAATGATCCGGATCATTACCCAGACACCGACTGGCGTAAAGAAGTGCTGAATGGCTCCGGAATTCAAACCAACCATGCCGTTAGCGTATCGGGTGGTACGGATAAAATCCAGTTTTTTGGAACCGCCGGAATGCTTGATCAGGAAGGTCTGATCAAGAATGTAAGCTTTAAACGATTCTTTGTACGTCTTAATACCAATATCAATATCAGCGATAAGCTGCGGGCCAGCTTTGATCTTTACCTGCGCGAACAGCACCGTTCGGCCGCACCACAGTTTCCCGGTGCCACGGGCGCTGCGCTTTCCGCATCGGGAACCGGACTGATCTGGGGTCTTATCAACAAATTACCCGCCACCCAGGCCGCTGTTTATAGCAATGGCTTGTATGGTGAAGGTCAGAATGGAGTAAATCCTGTGGCCATCATGAATGATGGTGGATGGTGGAAAAACAGAAGCATGCCCATTGCCGGAAATTTTTCGCTGGAGTACAA
>JAEZAY010000130.1 GCA_023427575.1 Bacteroidota bacterium
TATATTCTTTCGCTGTGACTTGTTTTTATTTAGCCGGGAGTTTCAATTTTTAGGATTTATTCCGGAGCCCGATTTTTTTGCTCCACTTTTTTTCTAAAAAAAAGTGGAAGGGGTCATTTACAATGACCGCTCGCTCGTAACTTACTGTTGATACAGGTTTCACATAAATTGAAAATTATTAACCAGACAGCAATAATCCTATCAATTACAAATCATCTTATCAATCACAACATCCTGGAACCCAGAAATGATGCTGGCACGTAGAAACAATTCAGGAACTCAGAAATTATGATATCAAAACACAAATCATCCTGGCATCCAGAAATTATCCGGGCGATAGGCGATCACCTATCAACACAAATTATCCTGTCAACAGAAATAATCTTATCAGCCACAAATCATCCTGGCAACTACAAATAATCCTATTACTTCCAAGTCATCTCATCAACCAGAAATCATGCTGGCACCGCCAATGTTCAATTATTCCCTATTATCCAGGCAATTCAACATTATCTCAGCACCATACATAATCACCGCTTTCAAAAGTTGTTCAATCCTTCCCTATTATCCAGATAACTTTATATTACCATAGCGGCTATTGCCTAACTATCCAAACTAACCAAGAAACCACACTACTCGTTGGGATTCAGCTTTTCCCAACCCTCAAATTGCAGTACCAGTTCTGCTATTCTCCAGGCATATTTACTAAGCCAACTGACCAAACAGATCACCCTGGGAGACAGAAACCGGCAGGTTCAGGAATTCAAATCTTTCCAGCACCTGCAGGCGCTGGCTTGTATCTGTTTTCTTAAGCAGCAAAAGGTGATCAGCTAAAAAGCGGGTAGTAATTGATCGATGACTGTATTCCTTCCAGCCCTGTTCATATTGCCATGGTTTTAAGTTCCGGGCAATAAAAAAATGCGGTTCCTGTAAAAAATGCGGCTCCTTGTCTCCCGATTTCATTAAACGCTGCGCGGTTTTCAGCTCCTTCATTAGCTTTTGGACCGGCAGAATGGAACTCACATTCATATAAATGGAATGAGAGGGGTAAGAGCCAAATCCTTTGATTTCCACTTTAAAAGGACTAAAGCCCATGGCAATGGTCTTCAAGCGGTTCACCAGCTTTTCTTCGTTCATCCGGATTTGGTTAAAGCGGGCAAGCGTTAAATGAGTGGCGGGGTTTATATAAGGCAATTTATATTGAGCCGCAAAATCACGGCGAAGATTCAGGATCCGATCGCGTAAATGCTGATCAGGAAGCAATACAAGCTGATATTCCGCATTCCGATACCCCGGCATCTGTTTCTGCATTTGGTTCAGGCTGATCATAAATTCCTTTGTTAAATGGTTTAGTATAAAATTACTAATATTTTTAGCATTTCCAAATAATTTCCTGGCTTTTTTTTCAGCAGCGATCAGATCGGATCATTGTGTATATTTAGAAAACTGCGCAGCAGTTCATCTTATGGATTGGGAAAAAATACTCTTTGGCGAAGAAAATGCCCTCTTTTTACTGGAAGCAGCCCTTCGGACCCTGATCATGTTTATCGTAATTCTATTGGGATTGACATTATTGGGGAAGCGGGGCGTACGGCAATTATCGGTATTTGAACTGGTGGTTATCATCGGTCTGGGATCGGCCGCCGGTGATCCGATGTTTTACAGGGATGTGGGCATCTTACCCGCTTTCGTCGTATTCACCGTTGTGATCAGCGCCTATGTTCTGGTTATGCGACTGATTGGAAAGAGTAAGAAAATTGAACAGGCCCTGGAGGGCAAACCGGTTTATCTGATCGAAGAAGGAGAATTTGCCATTCATAATTTTGAAAAGGAATCTCTGGCCCAGGATGAATTTTTTGCCGAGCTCCGGCTCAAAGGAATCAGCCAGCTTGGACAGGTTCGGCTGGCCATCATCGAAACGAACGGGCAGATCAGTGTTTTTTACCAGAAGGAAGAGCGTGTTAAACCGGGCCTTCCGCTCATCCCGCATTTATACAACAGGCATCTGAAAATGATCACGGAAGATGGGGAATATTCGTGTACGCATTGTGGTTATACCACGGTATTCGGCGATACCGGTGAAAAAATCTGCCCACGCTGTAAAAAATCCAAATGGGTAAAATCGTTGGATGAAACCCGGGCCGTATAACTATCCACTATTCATCGCCGACAGAATATAAATTGAATCCGATAGTTCGGAGGTCAAATTATGGGCGGTTCTTTTAACTTCGGATTATGATTCACCCTTTTCCCAAATCATTATTGATTCCGGCCTTTATTATTTGTATGGTGATGGTTTGGAGCTGTGCTCATAAATACGCCAAAACAAACCGGGTTTATAAGAAACAGGCCAGAACCCTAAGCAAAGAATTGCGTCGGATACCCACCCCCGATGCTGTTCAGGCCCCGCTGCAATGGGTAGGCACTACCAACTTCAGCATGCGCAAACCTTCTTTTGTCATAATTCATCATACCGCGCAAAACTCCTGCGATCAAACTCTTCGCAGTTTTACATTAAAACGAAGCTCCGTTAGCGCTCATTACGTGATCTGCAAAGACGGTACGGTACATCGGATGCTGAACGATTACCTGCGCGCCTGGCATGCCGGAGCCGGAAAATGGGGAAACCTCACCGATATCAACTCCGCATCCATTGGCATTGAACTGGACAATAATGGATTTGAACCCTTCCCTGCTTCGCAGATGCAGAGCCTGATCCGCGTTTTGGATACGCTGAAGGTCCGGTATGGGATTCCCGATGCAAATTTTATCGGCCACCTTGATATAGCCCCTGCCCGGAAAATAGATCCGAATGTTTATTTTCCCTGGAAAGATCTTGCCGAAAAAGGCTTTGGCTTATGGTATTCCGATACCAGCGGTGTATTTGTGCCGGAACATTTTAACCATTTACAGGCATTGCGACTGGTTGGATATGATCTTCGCGATACCATGGCGGCAATCCGCGCTTTTAAAAGGCATTTTGTTGCCGATACCATTCCGGTAATGAATGAGCAGGACCGGAAGATATTGTATTCGCTGGTCGACAAATACTATTGATTCTTCGTATATAGTTTGAATCAATCCCGGAATATGCAAAAATTACTGGAAAGACAAACAGCTATTGTTACAGGCGCAAGCAGCGGAATTGGCCGGGAAGTGGCCTTGGCCCTGGGCCGTGCCGGCGCCAATGTAGTGGTTAATTACCGCTCGCAGGATGATGAAGCAGAAAAAGTGAAAGAAGAGATCATCCGGCAGGGCGGAAAAGCATGTGTTCAAAAAGGCGATGTTTCAAAGGAAGAGGATGTAGAGGACCTGTTTGGTCAGACCATGCGAAAATTCGGAAGACTGGATATACTGGTTAACAATGCCGGGTTTCAGAAAGACGCTGCTTTCGTTGATATGACCCTTAAAGAATGGCAGGCCGTGATCGACGTGAATCTTACCGGCCAGTTTTTATGCGCAAGAGCTGCCGCCCGGATATTTATCAGCCAGGGTGTTGACGAATCCATTTCCAGAGCGGCGGGAAAGATCATTTGCATGAGCAGTGTTCATGAATTTATACCCTGGGCAGGACATGTAAATTATGCAGCAAGCAAGGGCGGGGTTTTGCTGTTTATGAAATCGATCGCGCAGGAACTGGCTCCGCAACGAATTCGCGTGAACGGGATTGCACCAGGCGCCATTAAAACGCCGATCAATAAGGAGGCCTGGGAAACGGAAGAATCAACGGAAAAACTGCTCGAACTTATTCCCTATGGCCGGATCGGTCAGCCGGAGGATATCGGCAAACTGGCCGTTTGGCTTGCTTCCGATGAATCGGACTATATCACCGGCGCCAGCATTGTTATAGATGGGGGAATGAATCTATATCCCGGCTTTGCAGATAATGGATGATAAGCAGTATAATTCCAGTTATGAAAAACATTGCTTCCGGGTAAAATGTATTCCCACGGGCCTCGGAAGAAATCCGTTAAGAAAATTGAAACGGACGGCGGTGATAATGTGCTAATGTGCCAATGTTTCAATGTGATAATGTGATAATTTGAAAATGTGATAATCAGTAGTGTCGGTAAAATGTATTCCCCCGGGCCTCGGAAGAAATCCGTTAAGAAAATTGAAACGGACGGCGGTGATAATGTGCCAATGTGCCAATGTGGAAATTTGCTAATATCCAAATTGAAACGGAGGGCGTAAAATAAAACAAGTCACAGCTAAAGAATATAACTGTCCGGATTTGAATTTGCACATTGGCACATTGGCACATTTGCACATTCCCTTATGCCGGAAGTTTCAATTTTTAGGATTTATTCCGGAGCCCGATTTTTTTGCTCCACTTTTTTCTAAAAAAAAGTGGAAGGGGTCATTTACAATGACTGCTCGTAAC
>JAEZAY010000209.1 GCA_023427575.1 Bacteroidota bacterium
GGACAAAGGGCGCCCATACAAACCAAACTCATATCCGGTATCAGATTATACTCCTACGCACTGGATGCGGATAAGCCTCGCCGATAATAAATTCGAAAATGCGTTTGGCGGCACTTATTCTCTGGACGGAGATAAATTAAACCTGGCTATTGACTTTACGTCCGTACCCAGTTTAAAAGGCTCTACGGCAGAGATTAAACAAAAAATAGAAGGTAATAAGCTATACTGGTCGGGTTCTGCAAAATCCCCCACCGGCGAACCGATAGTGCAGTTTGAAGATGTTTTCGAAAGAGAAAATTAATAGCGGGTCGCCAGCACATTCAATGCATAACAGAAAGGCCTGCTCCTTTCTGCCGATGAAACTGATTAATTGAAATATGCGATCGTAGGGCGGAGCTATGTAGTTAGGGTTTACCATCTTAATACATATTCAGCTCTCCGCCGTTATAATCCGGTTCGCCACTGCTAATATAGCCCCGAAATGCTTTTGATTTGGATCCCTTGTCGTCAGAGGTTGCGCTTGCAACGGCAAGATATAACCGCGGATTCTACCCTTTCAGAATCTGTACCCCGATTGCGCAGTCAAGGCACCGCCTTTTATCGCAGTATTCATTTTTTAATTCAATCATCGCCTGTGATTCCATGGCGTTTTTTACGCGGATTCCAAGGGCGCTGAAGATATCGGAAATGGAATTTTTTTCCGCCGGAGCTTCCTCCAGCCAGGAAATCGCTTTTTCTTTGAGCCTGGCAAGATGCATAATATCCCCATAAACAAACAAAAGAGGTACGATGGCATTAACCAGAATATGCCGGATCAAGGTCTGGCCGGTTTTTTTGGGCTGGTAAGGAGAACTTTCTTCGAAAACATAATGGTAATGCCAGAAATCATTGGCAGTAATATCAAACTTAGAACATACGGCTTTGGGGTCTTCTGATTCCAAAATATTAAAAAGATAATCATCGGCCTGATGGTAAAGCATGGCCAGCTGTGCAAGCCGCACTGTTGGGAAATTGGGAGGGCGCATTCGTAAAAAATGCAGGGGAAGCCGGATGGGATGAATCCGGTATTTATGTTTCAAATGCAGGTACTCTTTCTTTAACAATACCGGATAGGATTCGCTGAAATCGCGGTCAAGCAAAGCAGACTGTCCCATCATCAGCGCTTCAAGCTGGATCACCTGTTCCTTGTGTTTTATGATGATGGGCAGTGGTATGGTTCTGGCCATTGCTTCAAAAGCATCGCCATTGATGCTGCCGCCAAAACTGCGTGCAAGCAGCCACCAAAAAGTTTCCTGCCAGTGATAGCGGTTTTGCTCCAGCAGATACCGGATCTTTTGCGATTTTCTTTGCAGCCGCGAGACCACCAGCCTTTCCTGCCAGTTTTGGATAAGGAGAGAATGTACCGCCGGGAGATTCGCCTCGCAGGGAATAGAATGACCGGCGTCCATGTATTGGGTATATCGATCCAGCAACAAACCTGAGACGCGGTTCTGCAATTCCAATGTGGGCAGATTTTGAAGGTTGGCGGGAAAATCGTTGTTCCATACTACATGAAGAACTACATTATCATAATTTGGATCGGCGGAATGGGCATGGCGGTTCCAGTCGGAAGCATTGATGTGGAGCTCAATATTCCCTGCCAGAAGCAGCGCTCCGATCCGGATTTTACCCTGCAGAAAGTCGGGCCCCTGATGTGTGTTTAACGTACCCGCCTGCAGAATTTCAAGCATGGTTCCATCAGCAACTGCGAGCTCATTTTTATTGAAATACTGGTGTTGCCAGATGTACTGAAGCAGGCGTTCGGTCATTTTCACCATTGCATGAAACTAATGCCACCGCATTTTTTCTGCAAGATGATTTAGCGGATCTCCGAGAGTATTTTAACCACCCTGCTAACGGGCAATCCCATTACATTATAAAAGTCACCCTGAATGCTTTTGATACCCGTCACCCCGATCCATTCCTGGATTGCATAAGCCCCCGCCTTGTCGAATGGCTGGTATTGTTTTACATAATAACGGATCTGTTCTTCTGACAGCGGGTGAAAGCTGACTTCTGTTATATCGCAAAAAGAATGTTCCCGGCCTTCCCACAAAATAGTTACGCCGGTCATAACGCGATGAGTATTACCGGATAGTTTTTGCAGAATCCGGATGGCTTCGGCTTCATCACGGGGTTTGCCAATTACTTCTGATTCCACTACTACAATTGTATCAGCAGAAAGGATTGGCGCGGGTTCCTGGATTGAGTTGATTTCAATATAATCCCTGGCGGCAATTGCCTTTTGTCTTGCTATATGTATAGGAATTTCTTCCAGGGAAAGATGTTTGGGATAAGTTTCATCCGTTTCACATACGAGGATCTCAAATGGTATTTCGGCCCATTCCAGCAATTGTTTTCGCCTCGGCGATTTGGAAGCGAGAATGATCTTGTTCATATATCTCAATAAAAAAGAAAAAATATCATCGAAAGAATGCCGGTGAACATCACCAGTTTCAACCCATTACTAACCTTATGAAAATCGGCGTTTGTATTTGCCTGTTTTAGTTTAAGCAAATATAAGATCAATGGTGCCGCGATGAGCGCAAGGCAATAGAGGGCAGAAAGCCACCATCCGAATTGAAGTACATAAGCAACCACAATAATAACGGCAGCTATCAAAACAACCATCCATGTTCCGGCAAAAACTTTTGAAACCCGGATACCCCAAAGTATGGGCATTGTTCGGCATCCATATTTCTGATCGCCTTCCATATCTTCTATGTCTTTTACTACTTCGCGTACCAGCGAAATGATAAAGGCAAAACCGGCATATAAAAAAGTAAACCGGAGCAATTTTGAACTTTCCGTCAGTTGGAATGGCGTTGGATTGAACATCAGTTTATAATGAGTGATAAATCCAACAACCATCACCACCCAGGCGGTAAGCAATGATATCAGCAGATTCCCGGTTAAAAGTCTTTTTTTAAAACTGGTGGAATAAAACCATAAGGCCAGCACACAACCGGCATTGGCAAAACCCAGCCAGAATACGCCCAGCTTCCAGCCCAGGTAAAAACCGATTAATATACCGAGTCCGGAAAGTATCCAATGCCATAATATGGCCCAGCGCCGGTGAATGATCTTTTCAACCACCAGCTTATCGGGTTTGTTGATCCGGTCGATGTTCAGATCAAAGTAATCATTGATTATATAACCGGCGCCCGCTATTAAAACGGAAGAAAGCACCAGTAGAAAGAAGTATAGGGGGGAAAGCACCGGCTCCGCGTCCATTCCTTCAAACAATGGCAGCACGATGCAGTACTGAAACAGGCATTGCGTCAGTATAATGAATAATAGATTTAACGAGCGGATCAACCGGAGAAATGCCAGCACCAGTTTCATGCCGCCGAAGATAACACTGTAAAAGGAAGGGGAAAAGCTTAATTATTTGCTGCGGACCTCCGAATGGAGTTCCCATTGATCGTTCAGCTTCAGCACTTTTTCAATTACATCGCGAACGCAGCCCATGCCGCCATTATATACAGAAATATAAGCCGAGATTCCTTTGATATCGGAAGCGGCGTCTGCTGGCGCACAGGGCAGCCCCGTCATTTTCATTACGTCAAAATCGGGAATATCATCGCCCATGAAAAGAATTTCCGCCTTGTTCAGGTTATGCCTATTGATATATTCCTGTAAAACGGCCGGTTTATCTTTCACTTTCAGATACACATCGGTTATACCCAGCTTGTTCAACCGAAGTTTTACGGCAGGCGAATCGCCTCCCGATATGATCAGGATCCGGTATCCTTTTTTTATGGCAAGTTGCAGGGCAAAACCGTCGCGGATATTCATCCGGCGAACCTGCTCGCCGGAATCGAAAATGTACAGGGTTCCATCGGTCAGAACCCCAT
>JAEZAY010000214.1 GCA_023427575.1 Bacteroidota bacterium
CGGCACCGATCAGTTAGGACCTCTTGCCATGGGAACCGGACGCGGCGATTTTCCGGATGAGGCCTATACATCACCGATAGTTGTCAGAGCTACCCTTACCGGACATGTTGCTGGCATTGTGTACGAGTGGAAACGTTTTATTACCCGCAGGTCATGGTTCATCATTAAGAATGCCGCAGGCACGGAATGGGATGTTACCCAAAGAACCAGGCGCATTGCTTCCGATGATACCGGCGCGGCCGATTTTAATGATGCGACCCCCAGCGCAACCAATCGACTATATATCTATGACAACAGCGCCCTCCTGCCTGCCAACGGCCTGCCTGCCGGCTTCAATAACGGCGATTTTGTGTATGAAGAAAAAGCATTCCGGTATCAGCTGTTAAAAGTGGAAGGCGCCAACAAACGCAATCTTAAAACAATGGATGTGGGGCAGATCATTATTGCCAGAAGAGATAGCAATACCGGAACGGTTTCGGCCGATTGGACGGGCATTGAAAACTCGATGGCCATCCGCACCCTTGGCGCCACCGTAACAGAAGCGGAAGTGCGCGCGATTGTGGGTGGTGCGCTTCCCATTAATATTGACGCAAATGCCAACAACTAACGATCATGGATAAACTACAATATACCAAAGACCTTCAATCGGAAGCCGAAGCAAAAGAACTGGCCAAATACATCTGCATCGGAAAACTTGTTGATGAAGGAATGATTGAACCCGAAGGCACCGGAATGAAATATCTCTACAATGCCACCATTGAAGTACAGGAACAGGAGAAAGGCAACCTGCAGGAAATCGGAGCCCCGGTTTGCAAATTAAGTTTTGCGGTGAAGACCATTGAAAACGGCCAGCCCTTTCCGCAAATGAAAAAAGGAAACAGCTACCGCTTTTACATAAGAGAAAGCACGGTGGTAAATGAATTGAGAACTTTTCGTGTAACCGACAGATAATGAAACGGCGACTGGAATATTTTGAAGATCAGCTGGATCAAAGCAGCATGGGCAGAGAAGTGATAGCAACGATCGAAAATCATGCGGAAGAAGTGATGCATCTGATCGCTCACAACCGGCATGTGATGGTAGCATGGAATCGTAATAAAGGGCCCGCTTTTATAAAATCCTTTATGGACAGCGGATTTGAAACGGATCTGGCTTTCACCAAAGAACTGGATGGGATCCGGATCGAAAAATTGTTGATGGCGATTTCTGAAGCGCTGATGGATTATGGATCTGCCGACTTAAAACAAAGCATCGGAAAATACGCATCGCTGGTTTTCCGGGTGCTGGATTCATCAAACAGCCTGGTTGAAATTATAGACCGGATCAAAGAGTCTGAAAACACAAATATCCATTCATAAAAATACAGTCATGTTGATACCCCGAGATGAACTCATCCGCCAGAATGCCCGGCTCGAAGAAGTGAGGGAGGAGATCATTGCTGAACTGATGAAAATCCCGGGAGTGGTTGCCGTGAGTGATGGTGTGAAACGCCGGGGCGGAGATCTTATTCCCGAGATCTGTATCAAGGTAACGGTGGAGAAAAAACGAAATCTGGATGAGATCCCGGTCTCCGACAGGATTCCGCCTGAAATCAAAGGATTTAAAACCGATGTGGAAGAAAGACCGGAGGCCCAGATCTTCCAGGATCAGCATAAGTACCGGCCCATTACGGGTGGTACCTGTATCGGAATCTCCACATCCAGTGGCGAGGGAACCATGGGTTGTTTTGCAACCGTAAACGCAGGCAATCATGCGGGTAAGGCTGTGCTGCTAAGCAATTTCCATGTGCTTTGCAATACCGCCGGCACGGTTGGCGGCGATGCGCGGGTTGGACAGCCAACTCATAATAACTGCTGCAGTTGCTGCGCCTGCGATGAAATCGGTCAGGTGATTGACGGCGAGGTTTTAAGTCCGAACCTGGATTGTGCCATTGCCCGGATCTTTAAAGGCGGGGATGATCCTAAAGATATCCGGCATCTCGATAATACGATTATTGATATCGGTTATATTGCCGGAGCAGGCCCCATTGTATCGCCCGCCACTCAGTATTCCGTAATGCCGGGTGAAACCGTTTATAAAAGAGGAAGAACCACTTTATTTACGGTAGGCACTGTTTCCAATCGCGGTGCATCTACATCACCCATAGAATATAACAAAGATCCGCTGATCACTTATATCAAAACCGATCAGATGGAAATTTCACCGACGGCACCGTTTGTAGACTTTTCAAAAAAAGGCGATTCCGGATCTGTAATTGTGAATGCCAAAAACGAAGTAGTGGGGCTTCTTTTTGCTGGGAATCCAACCACCCATCGTTCATTCGCCAATCATATCAGTTATGTAACTACAAGGCTGGGCATTACAATTACTTCCAGTTTAACAGAAACCGCCCTGCCACTGGCCAGCATCGGCCGTTATGATTCCGAGGCGGTGAGAACAGACAACTGGATGGAGGATGCCGAAATATTTTTACAAAAAACCGGAGCCGGTGAAAAAATCCGGAAGCTTATTCGAAATCATGAAAGCGAAATTTTAAGACTGGTACGCTCAAATCGTGAAGTCAGAAC
>JAEZAY010000215.1 GCA_023427575.1 Bacteroidota bacterium
GACCACTGCTGTCCAGAATGCAAACAAAAATTCAGGTTTTTCCCGGACAGCAGTGATAATCACATTATCAAATTATCACATTAGCACATTGGCACATTAGCACATTGGCACATTCTCACTACCGTTCGTTTCAATTTTCTTAACGGATTTTTTCCGAGGCCCGGGAAATACATCTTACCCGGACACCAAGGATTTCCGGATCTGCTAATTCTCCAGTTCCTGAAAAGTGATGGGTCCCACAATGCCATCGGCCCCTTCATTTCCAAAGCGTTGTTTTTGAAAGGCAATCACCGCCTTCATGGTTCGGGGGCCAAATTCACCGTCGGCAATACCTTCGTAATATTTTTTTTCGCCCAGCAATTCCTGCAGTCTTTTTACTTCCGGACCAGAGGAGCCAAACCGCAACCCGAACGCGTTTCTTCTGCCGGCAGGTGTGGAAGTATTCAGGATATCGGTGCCCGTTACAAGTATATAGGAAAAGGATCTTTGTGCGATCTGGTAGGCATTTTCATGAAATTGTTTCCACGGCCCCGTATTGGAAGAACGCTCGGGCTTTAAACATTTGGGATAACCCATGATCACCTGGCAGCCGGCGCTGGCATAATACTCGCTGTTCAGGCTTCCAAACCATCCGCAATGAATATTATCATGGGGGTTATCGTACTCCACGCGGTCATCGGCATCGTAATCGAGATCGTCGGAACTTCTGCGAATCGGCTGAATGGCATTTTGCCGGAAAGCTTCATGACCCGTTTTGGTGCCTGCTTTATGGTGTCCTTTACGATAATCGGTATAAAAACCGGTAAAGAGGCAGTTTGCTCCTATGCCGCCTTTCGCTTTAGCCGATAGAATACTGGAAAGATGCGGAACCGTGCTTCCCGGAAATACGGCCAGTTTGTTTTCAGCCGGCTTCCATTGCACCAGGGTGCAACGGGGATTTTTGTAATTAATATCGGCCATCGCAAGCTGGTGCGAGGCTTTAAATTGCTGGTCCTGATAACTAACCGGCACGCAGCCGCGGATTCCTGCTAAAATGAGTTCTGAATCGGGAACTGAAAAATGATTGATAGAACAGATATTTCTCAATACCGAGGCCGAAAGAGTAAGATGTGGCATAGGAAAGGTTTGGAGTGATTGTATGGGGTGGATCCAACAAATGGAAATTTGTCTGCCAATTGTTGGTGCAGGGAGAATTACTATCAATCAAAACAAACCAATCAGGGTAGGGAATTCAGAGGGATGGTGTTATGTGGTTTGAGCTATACCTGCGATACAGAATCTCTCCGTTCAAACCAAAAAGGCTGGTCAGCTTTTTAATTCAGATCTATCAAAGCTACAATCTGTTCCAGGAAATGAAGGTCGGTTTCATCAAACTGATCAAGATGTTCACTGTCTACATCCAGCACACCCACCACTTCGCTGTTGTGAAAAAGCGGCACCACGATTTCGGAGCGGGATAAACTACTGCAGGCAATATGGCCCGGAAATTTTTCCACATCCGGAACAATGAGCGTTTCAGCCTTTGCCCAACTGCTGCCACACACTCCGCGACCTTTGGCGATCCGGGTGCAGGCTACCGGTCCCTGAAAAGGCCCCAGTACAAGCTGATCTTCTTTCACCAGGTAAAAACCCACCCAGAACCAGTTAAATTGCGCTTTTAATGCCGCCGCCACATTGCCCAGGTTTGCTATCAGATCCGTTTCGCCTTCCAGCAACCCTTTGATCTGAGGAATGATCGCTTCGTATTTTTCCTTTTTTGTACCGCTTATTATTTGAAGATCTTCGGCCAATATTGAATGATTAATTTAATACCCGTTTACTTAATATTAAGTACGAAATTAAGCACAAGTTTGAAATTCCTGCATTCAGATTTTTTACTAATTGTTAAATCGTTCCGTATAAAAACTGATCGTGGATATAATCCATCACCGACACCATGCTGTTGGTTTCACTGAATACCTTTAGCTGCCGGTCGGCGCCGGTGCCTTCTTCCAAAATCTTTCCGATATAATTAATCGCATGGCGGCTTCCCAGATGGTCGACTACATCATCTACAAAATCGAGCAATTCATAAATCAGTACGCGGGTATTTACCTCTTCTTCTTTTCCAAAATCAATCATTCTGCCATCGATTCCATACCTCCCGGCCCGCCATTTATTCTCATTGATCAGTGAGCGCGAATATTGAATGAAATTGAGGTTATGGGTTCGTAGCGTATAGATCTTTGCGCAAACCGCCTGGAACAAGGCTGCAATGGCAATTGTTTCCGGAACAGTCATCGGTACATCGCAGATCCGGAATTCAACTGTATTAAAGAAAGGATGTACCCTCAGATCCCACCAGATCTTTTTTGCATTATCAATGCAATTTGTTTTTACCAGAAGACGGATATAATTATCGTAGGCTTCAATACTTTCAAAGGTTTCGGGTATACCTGTCCGTGGGAACTTGTCGAACACCTTCGTGCGAAAAGATTTGTAACCGGTAAGCCGGCCTTCCCAGAAAGGGGAATTGGTGCTTAACGCATAAATATGCGGCAGAAAATAACGGGTGGAATTGGCAATATGATTGGCCATATCGCGGTTTTCCATGCCCACATGAACATGCAATCCGAAAATAAGATTGCTTCGGGCCGCTTCCTGCAGTTCGTTTACGATTTCATTGTAACGTACATGGTCAGTGATAAGCTGGCTTTCCCAATGGCTGAATGGATGTGTGCCTGAAGCCCCTGTCCAGAACCCAAGATCCTGCGCCACTCCCGCGATCGTTTTCCGGAGAATGGATACGTCTTTATATGCTTCGTCGATATTGGCGCAGATATCGGTACCAACCTCAACCACCGCCTGGTGCATTTCAGCCTTCACTTTATCCTTGATCACTTTTTGTCCTTCGGTTACAATTTGTTGTTCATGACTTTTCAGCTCACGGGTTTCCGGATCCAGCACCATATATTCTTCTTCAATTCCAAGGGTAAAATTCCGGTAATTGATACTTGCCATTCAGGGGTTCTTTTATTTAATGAGGATTAATGAGGGGATCTTAAATCAGTTTTTCTCCGGTAACGCCGGTTCGGACAAACTGGCCCCAGGTGAGGTTATCCCGGCCATCCTGGTGTTGCAGCGCTCTTTCAATGGCATAGGTGGCCGCCGTTTCCACCACCCATTCAAAATTCTCTTCGCCCACGCCGGTTTTTTCCGCATCGGGAGCGGGATTGCAGAAGTCGATGGCATAGGGAACTCCGTCGCGCACCGCCAGTTCAACCGTATTAAAATCATATCCCAGGTAATGATTCAGCTTCAGAACAATTTCTTCCATTTGCTTAAGCCGATCCGGACCCGGATTAAAATCGCTCTGATACCGGAGATGATGCGGGTTTCGCGGTTCGTAGTTCATGATCCGCACATATTTGCCACCAATGCAATAACAACGGTAATATTCTTCAAATACGATTTCTTCCTGCAACAGCATTACCAATTGTCCTGTATCAGCATGTTTGGAAAAAAAATCTTCCATATCCGAAATGCGGTACACATTTTTCCAGCCTCCGCCGGCAAACGGTTTCATATAAGCGGGAAAACCAACATATTTAAAAATGCCGTCCCAGTCTAAGGGGTAGGCCAAATTAATAAACGACTGATCATTGGTATCGGGAGGCAATTCCCGGGATGGAAGTATAACTGTTTTGGGAACCGGCACGCCAATCTTTACCGCCAGTGCATTGTTAAAGAATTTTTCATCGGCGCTCCACCAGAATGGGTTATTGATGACGGCAGTACCACTGATAGCTGCATTTTTGAGATAAGCCCGGTAAAAAGGAACATCCTGTGAAATCCGGTCTACGATAACAGCATATTCATCGGCCGCCCCCTGCACCACTTTATCAATCCGAACCGGCTCGGCGCTTATTCCTTCTATGCCTTTACTATTAACTCGTTCAATGAAGGCCATGGGAAAACTTCTTTCCTGGCCGAACAGAATTCCGATCTTTTTCATAACATCTTTATTTTTATTGATTGAGGTCCGGGATCATTTCTGCCTCTTACAAATGATGATCACGAGATAAGGCGTGCTTTCAAATTTATATTTAATTTAAGGAGAAAATTTGAGGCCGGCGATAATTTGATTACTGTCCTCAAAAAAGAAGCTGACCGGCGGTATGAATATTTATACAAACGAAGTTGTTGGTACAACCTGTCCCAACTTTATGATCGGGAATTCTTTTAATCAGTAATAGCGCATTAAATTCGCCAGCATGGAAATAGTAAATTGCAGGGATATCGATATTGAACAAATGATCATTGAATCGGAAAAGCTCGACCGCCGGGTTGAAATTGATCTGTATATACCGGGAAATATAAGTGCCGGACATTCGCTGCCGCTGTTGTTAATAAACGATGGCCAGGATTTGACAACCATGAATTTCGGGAAGATTCTGGAGACGGCTTATAATGAAAATAAGATCCGGCCATTTATTGGAGTCGGGATACATTGTGGTGAGAACCGAAAAGACGAATATGCCATGAGCGCTTCGCTCGATTATCTGGGCAGAGGAGTCAGGGCAGCCGATTATGAAGCCTTTGTAAAAGAAGAACTGCTGCCGGAACTATACCTCCGCTTTCGTGATTTTCAGATTGCGGGCAGAGGCTTCGCGGGATTTTCAGCAGGAGCATTGAGCGCTTTTGATATAGTATGGAACAATCCGGAAATATTTAACGGGGTGGCGGTTTTTTCAGGTTCACTTTGGTGGCGATCTAAAGATAAAAATGAGAAAGATTTTAATCAAAACACCGATCGGCTGGTTCATGCAATGGTTCGGAATGATCCGTTTAAACCGGGGT
>JAEZAY010000237.1 GCA_023427575.1 Bacteroidota bacterium
TTAAAAGCCTGTAAGGGATATCCCGGCAGGCAGCCGGGGCCCGCAGCCGATCGGGTATTTTTGTTTTTTTTTAATGATTGCGCTGGTTGATTGTAATAATCAGGAAATATCTTTGACCCGGTAAAACGCATTTCACATCAACAGCCCATGCCAATAGCTTGAATCTTTCTTCCGAATTTTTACACTCAATCCGGGGCGTTCCGGGTTTTAATGAAGCGGCATTTATAGAAGTGCATAAGGCAGAAGAACGTACCCTTTCGGTCCGTTTTAATCCACGTAAAAAGATCAGCGCTTCCATTCCATTTCTGGCGGAAAAAGTACCCTGGACTTCAGACGGATACTATCTGAATGCCAGGCCTTCATTTACGCTCGATCCTTTATTTCACGGGGGCGCCTATTATGTGCAGGAAGCATCGAGCATGTTTTTGGAGCAGGCATTGATTCAGACTGTAGATCTAAAGGAAAAAATCCGGGTTTTGGATCTCTGCGCTGCTCCCGGCGGCAAATCCACGCTGATCCAATCGCTGATCTCTGAACAGAGCTTACTGGTAAGCAATGAGGTGATCCGCTCCCGGGTACTGGTATTGGAAGAAAATATAACAAAATGGGGCGCTTCAAATGTGATTGTTACCAACAATGACGCCCGCGATTTTCAAAGGCTGCCGGCTTATTTTGATGTGTTGGTAGTCGATGCGCCCTGCTCGGGATCCGGCTTATTCCGTAAAGATCCTTCGGCGCTGGATGAATGGAGTGAAGCCAATGTTGAACTTTGTTCGCAACGACAGCAGCGGATCCTTGCAGATGTTTACCCTTCCCTTAAAGAAAACGGAATTCTGATCTATTCCACCTGTTCTTATTCCGCCGAAGAAAATGAAAAAATCGCCGACTGGCTTCAATCCGGCTATCAACTTGAATCAATCCGCCTTCAGGTAGATCCTTCATGGGGAATAGTAGAAACCATATCACCGCAAACCGCTTCATACGGGTATCGGTTCTATCCCGACAAAGTAAAAGGGGAAGGTTTCTTTATCGCCTGTTTTCGTAAAAAAGAGTTTATTACCAACGGCTTAAAAACAAGCAGTAAAAAGCCCGGCCCTGAAAAAATTTCTGCAGCTGAAAAAAAACTGACCGATGCGTTTATGGCTGATAACCATGGAATGTATTTGTGGAAACTGGGAGATCGCGTACTGGCATTGCCTTCAGGACTTGAGCAGGATTTGAAGCTTCTTGGTCAGAACCTATATCTTAAAAAAGCAGGCACGGCTATCGGAAAGCCAACGATTAAAGAATTGATTCCCGACCATGAGCTGGCACTTAGCGGAATCCGGTCGGAAAACCTTGTTTCAATAACGTTAAATAAACAGGAAGCCCTGCAATATTTACGCAGAGAAGAAGTTACCATTAAATCGGATCATCGGGGCTGGGCCTTGTTGAACTACGAAGGAATACCCCTCGGCTGGATCAAACATCTGGGATCCAGAATTAACAATTATTATCCGAAGGAATGGAGAATTTTGAAACCCGGCGACAAATAAAAAAATTACATCTTTGCAGCATTGCAAAAAATTACGTTACCTATGATTAGAATGAGGCTTGTTGTATTGATTTTATTGTGTTTTGCAGGCAGTCAGCTCTTTTCTCAATCGGATCTGATGGTGAAGGGAAACAGTTCGGAACTTTACCTGATGCATACGGTTGCGCCCAAAGAGACCTGGTATAGTTTGGGAAGAATGTACAATCTGCCTCCAAAAGAACTGGCCGCATTTAATAAACTCCGCATCGATCAGCCGCTGAATATTGCCCAGCAATTGAAAGTTCCTTTAACGGCCACAAATTTCATCCAGGCTTCAAACAGCAGCGCCGGTACATCGCTGATTCCATTGTACCATATTGTTCAGGAAAGGGAATGGATGTACCGGATTTCGGTGAATCATAATAAAGTGCCCATCGAAAATCTTGAAAAATGGAACAATATCAACCGCGACAATGCCGTGGCAGGTACCAAACTGATCGTCGGGTTTTTAAAAGTTGATCCCGCCCAATCGCCACTGGCCGGAACAGGCGCTCAGCCTTCTGCCCCTGCACCCGTCACTCCGCCGGTAGTGAAAAATGATCCGGACTACAGCGATGGGCGTAAGCAAACCGTTCCGCGTGAAACGCCAAAAACACAAACAGTAACAGAAGAAAAAACAATTCCTTCACCGGTGAGTTCCACAGAACCAAACAGTGCCATTGCCGCGGATTTTAAAGGCGGATATTTTAAAAATCAGTATGATGAGAGAGGTAAAACCGTGAGCGGGGTTTCCGGAATTTTTAAAAGCACCAGCGGATGGAACGACGGTAAATACTATGCTCTTATGAATAAGGTTCCGGTAGGAACCATTGTAAAAGTGAAATTTCCTTCTACAAACAAAACCGTTTATGCCAAAGTGTTAGGTGAGCTGCCGGAAATGCGCGAAAGCCAGGGCCTGACCATCCGGCTTAGTGACGCGGCAGTAAGCGAATTGGGTGCCGGTAACACCAAATTTACAGTTGATGTTGCCTATTAATTAGAACCTCAATATCTCACGTGAACCGATAGCCGCGCAGGAAATCTTCTGTGGTTAATTTTTTCTTTCCTTCAAGCTGGATTTCATTACATACAATGTAACCATCGCTGCAGGAAAATTTCAGGAAGGATTTTCCGTCGCTTTCAAAACTTCCTGGTTCTGTGATGGGATTGGCCACTTCTTTCCGGGCCTTGAAAATTTTCAGGGTTTTGCCCTGAAAGTCGGTAAAAGCAGCGGGGTAGGGCGATAGGCCACGGATCAGATTGTAGATTTCATCAGCGCTTTTAGTCCAGTCTATTTTACAGGTATCAGTAAAAATTCGGGGTGCATGTTTATCCCGACTTTGATCAGTGGCTTCAAGTTCAGACTGTGGGATATCCTTTATCGTATTTTCGTTGAGCGCTTTTAACGTTTTTACCAGAAGTGCAGCGCCGCTGATCTTCATGCGGTCGTGCAGTTCACCGGCCGTTTCATCATCACCTATCGGGATTCTTTCTCTTAACAGCACATTTCCGGTATCTATTTCATGACGGAGCCTGAATGTGGTTATTCCGGTTTCCTGTTCACCATTAATAATGGCCCAGTTAATTGGCGCCGCGCCGCGGTACTCGGGTAACCAGGAACCATGAAGATTGATGGTTCCCATTGGTGGCATATTCCACACTATTTCAGGAAGCATCCTGAATGCAACCACAACATGAACATCGGCACCAATCTCTTTTAAGGCCCGGATAAAATCCGGATCTTTCAGCTTTAGCGGCTGGAGTACCGGCAGCTGGTTCTCAATCGCGCACTGCTTTACCGCGCTTTGACTTATTTTTAATCCCCGGCCTGAAGGCCTGTCGGGTGCGGTCACCACTGCTGCCACGTTAAATCCCGCTGCTAATAAGGCCTCCAGTGAAGCAACGGCGAACTCCGGCGTGCCCATAAATACAATCTTCATCTTCGTTTACTCTTTTGCGTTAGTGCACGCGGTTTGCTATTCAAAATCGGGGTACAGTAAATATTTGTTCCTGATCTTTTTAAACTCTTTAATGCCGGGCTGCCAGCTATTACGGATCTCATCTTCGGAAACTCCTGCAATCACCTGTTGTTTCAGCTTATCAGTTCCTGCCAACAGGTTAATAAAATTGTTTTTCAGAAAAAAGGAATCTTTTTGGGGGAAGAGGCGGTAGGCTTCAATCAGGTATTTGATCTGTAATTTATTATCTACTTTTTCCAGCACTTCTTTTTCTGTTCCTTCCAGATTCCAGCCAAAACATAGCCTGTCTTTTAATTTTGGATTGGTAGCGCCCTCACGGCTGGTTGGAGTGAAAGAATAGAGATTTTTAGGAAGAGAGGGATGACCGAAAATCTGAAACGGTTTATCGGTACCCCTGCCTTCACTCAGCACGGTTCCTTCAAAAAAACAGGTGGAAGGATACCAGTAAACAGACTGGATATCCGGAAGATTTGGCGAAGGTTTTACCGGTAATTCATACAGACTCTTATGCGTATAATTTTCGCAGGGGATAATGGTTGCCTTCCATCCGCTGGCGATCATTTTTTTATTGGCCGCGGAATCAAGCCATCGCTCACCAATTATCATTTGCGCATATTCACCAATGGTCATACCATAAACAACCGGAACCGGCTGCATTCCAACAAAGGAGGTGAATTTGCGGTCGAGTACGGGACCGTCAATATAAAATCCGTTCGGATTGGGGCGGTCCAGAATAATCAGCGGCTTGTTATGTTCAATGGCCGATTCAATAAATTCTTCCAGCGAAGAAATATAGGTATAGAAACGGACGCCCACATCCTGAATATCAAACATCATCATGTCTACATCTTTCAGATCATCGGCCGAAGGTTTTCTTTTTTTACCATACAGGGAAATTACCTGGATCCCGGTTTCGCGGTCAATGATATTATCAAACTTTTCACCCGCATCGGCTTTTCCGCGAAAACCATGTTCAGGCGCAAAGATTTTCGCGATTTTAACGTCTCTTTTCTTCAGTGAATCAACCAGATGGCTAGTTCCAATAACGGTGGTATGATTGGCAAACAATCCTACTCTTTTTCCTTTAATCATTGGGAGATAAGCCTCCAGCCGATCGGCAGCAGGTATAATTTTTGTACCCACGCTTGCAGAGCCTTTCGGTGCCTGGCAATGGGTCTGGATACAAATGGCAAAAAAAGCGGTTAGAGAAAGCAGAGATTTTTTCATACAGGTGAGAAAGTTTTAGCAATCAGCGACGAATTTCTTAAAAAAACTTTTATTGGCAGATGATTATTATTGTTTTTACTTTGCCGACCGGCCTATAATCTGCTTCCCTTCGAATTGAAATGATATCAGATCCGGTTATCAGAAAAC
The DNA here is from genome assembly GCA_023427575.1 of Bacteroidota bacterium. Classification (GTDB taxonomy): domain Bacteria; phylum Bacteroidota; class Bacteroidia; order Chitinophagales; family Chitinophagaceae; genus Flavitalea. The sequence continues at coordinate 4,906 of JAEZAY010000237.1, forward strand.
ATTTAGTTTTCTGAATCTTTAAATAAAAAATACATCGATATGCAACAAGTTAAGCAAGGTGATACAGTGAAAGTGCATTACCATGGAAAATTAACAGATGGTACCACCTTTGATTCTTCTGAAGGAAGAGAACCTCTTGAGTTTGAAGTGGGCAGTGGTCAGGTTATTAAGGGGTTTGATGATGGCGTATCCGGAATGGAAGTGGGGCAGAAGAAAACCATTCAAATCCCTGTGAATGATGCATACGGTCCTAAGGATGAGAATATGGTTGTTCAATTTCCAAAATCCAATTTTCCGGCCGACCTTAAACCGGAAGTGGGAATGCAGTTGAATATGACCAATGGTTCCGGGCAAGTAATTCCCGTGGTGATCGTGGAAGTGGGTGAAGAAGATGTTACGCTCGATGCAAACCATCCGCTGGCCGGCCAGGACCTGGTATTCGACCTTGAACTGGTGGAGATTTCCGGTGGCGCTTCCCGGATTATCATGCCATAGAATTTAGTCTGAAAAGAATTGTATAAAATCAAAAGCATTGAGCTGATCTGATCAGTTCAATGCTTTTGTTATTTAAAGGAGGCCTGGAGAACTGTGTTTGAGTCTGGAGTCCTTAGGGACGGCGCATCTCCTAACTCAGAACAATTGTTTTGACTATCTCCACGCCCTCCGTTTTGAATTTGCACGTTTGTACATCAGTAGTGTCCGGTTAATAATTTTCAATTTGCCTGAAACCTGTATCAACAGTAAGTTATGGGTCGTCATTGTAAATGACCCCTTCCACTTTTTTTTAGAAAAAAAGTGGAGCAAAAAAATCGGGCTCCGGAATAAATCCTAAAAATTGAAACTCCCGGCTAAATAAAAACAAGTCACAGCGAAAGAATAAA
>JAEZAY010000255.1 GCA_023427575.1 Bacteroidota bacterium
CGTGAAAGGAATTCCGGGGGTCGGAATATCATTCGGAGGAGACCGGATCTACGATGAACAGGAAGAACTGAAACTGATCCCGGCGGAACTGGCTGGCTCCACCAGGGTGTTGTTTTTTAACCTCGGCGAAAACGAATCCGCTGTTGCATATCACAGCATGCAGCAGCTTCGTGCAAAAGGGATTGCCTCCGAAATGTATCATGAGAATGCCAAATTCGATAAACAGTTCAAATACGCTGAACGAAAAAATATTCCTTTTGCAGCCATAATCGGCAGCCGCGAACTGGAGGAGCAAACCTGTGTAGTCAAAGATATGCGCACCGGCAATCAGGAAAAGGTGACACTAAAAAGTCTGGAAAATCTTTTGTTTATTTGATCCTCCTAACAATAAACCTGAACATGAAAATGAAAAATTTCACGCGGTTCTTTATACCGCTCGCTGCTATTCTGGTGATTGCCTGTAATCAGAAAGACAAGATCACAACCATGATTCCCACGGATGCGGCTTTTGTATTGCACATCAATTCATCATCGCTCAGTTCCAAACTGGAATGGAGTGAAATTCAAAACACAAGCTGGTTTACCGAACTCTATTCGGAAGCTTCCGACACGCTTGCAAAAGAATTATTGGCGGATCCGGAAAAATCTGGGATCGATACTAAATCGGATCTGATATTTTTTGTTAAGAACATGGGCTCCAGCATGGTCATTGCCTTTGAAGGCGGTATCAAAGACAATGAAAATTTCCAGGCCTTTAACAATAAGATAAATGGCACAGATTCAGGTCCGGCTGTTGATGGTCCTTTCAACATTTTGCCTCTCAAAAATGAGGGCGTTGTTGTTTGGAATGATAAAAACTTCGTTTACCTTTTTAGTTCGGCCAGTCCGTCTGCCGCAGCCATTCCCGGCATGAACCCGGAAGATGAAAACCAGGATCTGATGCGGCAGCAGAAACTATCCCAGGATTCGCTGATACTGATTGCAAAATCCTACTTCAGTCTGGGCGATCAAAATCTGGGTTCCGATGAGCGTTACAGCGCACTGTTAAAAGAGGAAGGCGATATGCATATGTGGGTAAACTCCGAAACTCTGTATAGCAGCATGAATGCCGGATTTTTGTCGATGATGCGCTTCAATGTATTGTTTGAAGGCAATGTTTCCGCTTCGGCCCTGAACTTCGGCAATGGTAAACTAACCATGAAATCGCGCCAGTATTACGGCAAAGAAATGACGGATCTTTTGAAAGATTACTCCCCCAAAGAAGAAAGCGCGGATGTGATCAATCGGATTCCGAATAAGGATGTAGTGGCTGCTTTTGTGATGAACTATCCTCCCGAAGGACTTAAGGCCTTTATCAAACTGATAGGAGTAGACGGACTTGTTAACGGTTTTCTGGGAAACGCCAATTACAGCGTGGATGAATTTATTAAAGCGAATAAAGGCGATATCGTAATCGCGGTTTCCGATCTGAACCTGGCCACCAGAACAAATGAATTTCCCGATCAGCCAGGAACCGGTTCCAAACCGGATTTAAAGATTTTGTTCAGCACTTCGGTTAAAGACCGGGCTGCATTTGATAAGCTGATAACTACCATTCAGTCGCAGGTTCCCAAAGCGCAGCAGGATGCTTTTGGTTCCGGCTTATCTTACAAACTTGATAACAACTGGTTCGCACTCAGCAATGCCCCCCAGTATGTTGATCAGTTTCTGACCGGCGGCAGTTCGAAACCTGAATTTGCTTCGAAAATCAGTGGTCATCCCTTTGGCGGCTATGTAGATATCCAGAAAATTTTGAAAACGGTTGAACCGGATAGTTCTGAAACAAGTGTTATCGGTTCGTCTGCAAACTTTTGGAAAGACCTTGTTTTTCATGGTGGTGAAATTCAAAAGAATGCTATGGTGTATGAGATGGAAATCAACCTGATTGATCAGAATACCAATAGCCTCAAACAATTTAACCAGTATTTTGACAGACTGGCTAAAGAGCAAAAGGCTAAAAAGCAGTCCTGGCAGGAAGATACCACCGATATCGATTTGGAATAATTTTTTACAAGGGGCCTGTGAAGAAAATAATTTGACCCAGGGTCTGCAAAAGCCACAGTCTGAACCACTGTGGCTTTTTAAATATATACGATGAATCTTTCCATCCGTAATCTTTTACCAGCTTATTTCGCAGAGGAAAGGAAAATCCAATCCGAACTCTGGGGTAAGGAAATTTCCATTTTGATGAATGAATACGTGAAGATTGTCGCCCCATCGGGATCCGGAAAAACTTCGCTTATCCATTTCCTTTATGGGACCCGGAACGATTATACCGGTGAAATTTTTTACGATGAGAATAAACTTCGCGACTTTAATCCGGAAACGAAATCGGTATTGAGAAAAGATAAGCTCAGCATTGTATTTCAGGATCTGCGTCTTTTTCCGGAACTAACGGTTATGGAAAACCTGGAAATCAAACGGAGCCTGAACCCATATCACGAAAAACCAATGATCACGCAGATGGCAGTCCGGCTGGGAATTGAAAGCAAATTAAATTCCACTGCAAAAACCTGTTCCTATGGGGAACAGCAAAGAGTTTCAATCATCAGGGCTTTGCTTCAGCCCTTTGATTTGTTGTTACTGGATGAACCCTTCAGTCATCTGGATAACGCCAATGCAGAAAAATCGATGGAACTGATGATGGAGGAAACAAAAAAACGAAATGCTTCCATCCTCTTTGCCGATCTGGAAAGAATTGAATTTTTTCCCTACACCCGTATCTATCATCTGTAAAGAAAGCTCATGGCCCTCTCATTCTCGAATCTCAAACCTTTGTTAAGAACCGGAGCGCGCAAAGGCTCAGGTATATTTTCGTATCTCGGGCTGGGGGCCGGAGTGCTGTTACTTTTATGCTCTGTGCAAATGTTTATAAACATCCGGGAAATCCTGGGTGAAAAGACGGTAAAAAAAGATGAATTTGATTATATCTCCATAACAAAGACCATCACCAATGAAACCATGGGCAACGCGGAAAAAAATGCCTTCAACCGCAACGAAATAGAAGAGATTTCCCAAAAGCCCTTTATTGAAGATGTATCGCCGCTTATTTCCAATCAGTTCCGGATCCAGCTCAGCGCCGGATCAATAATACCTTTTCAAACAGATCTGTTTATTGAATCCCTCGACGACCCGTTCATCGATACCGTGCCTCCGGAATTTAAATGGCAACCCGGCCAGATAGATATACCCATCATTTTCGCTTCCGATTTCCTGGAGATCTATAACGTGTTTGCTCCGGGCCAGGACCTGCCGCAGATTTCTAAAGAAACGGCCACCGGCATTCAAATCCTGTTGAGCTGTGAAGGAAACGGATATCGTCAGACCTACCGGGCTCGGATAGTCGCATTTAGCGACCGCATCAACTCGGTGCTGGTTCCAAAGTCATTTCTCGACTGGGCAAACCAGACTTTCGGTGAAAAACCAGAAGGCGCTAACAGGATCTTTCTGAAGACAAAAGATGCCAACAATCCTGAGTTGCTGAATTATCTCGACCAGATGAATTACAGCCTGAATAAAGACAAGACCAAATTCGGAAGAGTGAAGCAGGTACTGCAGGCTGTGTTTGCAGGGCTTGGCATTTTTGGGTTGCTGGTTGTAATCCTGGCGCTGATGCTGTTTTCATTCTACCTTCAGCTTTTGATTGCCCGAAGCCGCGACAGCCTGATGCTGTTGCTGACCCTGGGATATTCACCCTCCTGGCTAACCAAAAACGTATCCACCCGCTTTATTCCGGTATATGTTGGGATCATTCTGGCAGCACTCATATTCGCGCAACTGATTCAGTATGGTTTTTACCGTTTTGCTTTGCAAAGCCGGCCCGATATGAGCCCCTTTATTCATTGGTCACTGATCCTTACCGCTGTCCTCTTGATCGCTTTATCAGTTTTCACCAATTTCGCCATGGTAAAAAAACAAATCAGCAAGTTGGATTTTAATATATAAATATCAGGGTAAACAGGGATCAGCGTTAGCTCAGATTTTCATAAATGATTGCAGCACCCTGTCCCACCCCTTCACACATGGTGGCAAGCCCGTATCGCGATCTTCTTCTTTTCATTTCGTGCAGCAGGGTAGCCGAAATTCTGGATCCGCTACAACCAAGCGGGTGTCCAATGGCAATGGATCCGCCATTTACATTTACCTTTTCCGGATCCAGCGATAATTCCTGCATACAGGCAAGGGCCTGGGAAGCAAAAGCCTCATTCAGTTCAATCAGATCGAGATCCTGAACCCCGATACCCGCTCTTTTTAGGGCCTTTTGCGTTGCCGGAACCGGCCCGATACCCATAATCGCGGGGTCAACACCGGCCACAGCCATGGAAACGATCCGGGCCATTGGTTTCCACCCATATTTCTGGATTCCTTCCTTACCAGATAGAAGCAGCATGGCAGAACCATCGTTGATTCCGGAAGAATTTCCGGCGGTAACGGTTCCGGTTTTAAGGAAGACGGGTCGCAGCGAAGCCAGTTTTTCCAGGCTGGTTCGTCGGGGATGTTCATCTACTGAAAAATAAATTTTTTCCTCTTTTCCCCCCAGGATCAGTATGGGGGCAATTTCTTCCGAAAATTTACCCGCCTCTGCCGCGGTAAAATATTTTTCCTGCGAGTTAAATGCGAAAAGATCCTGGCTCTGCCGGCTGATCTGAAACTTTTCGGCCAGATTTTCGGCGGTTTCACCCATCGAAAACGGATGATAAACAGAACTAAGTTTTTTATTTACAAAGCGCCAACCAATGGTGGAGTCAACCAGCTCCGGACTCCGGTTCCAGGCTGAAGGCGATTTTGCCATTACAAAAGGAGCCCGGGTCATACTTTCCACCCCACCCGCGAGAAAAAGCATTCCATCGCCGCAATGAATGCTGCGGGCCGCGTCCATAATGGAC
>JAEZAY010000286.1 GCA_023427575.1 Bacteroidota bacterium
GTTTTCCAATGTTCCTGAACTTTCAGGATTTTATACCGGATAAAATTTCTTTCCAGGTAAGCCCTGATTTTGTTTTGAAGGTCGGCTGGTAGGGAGGAAAGAGAGGTGAGAATTTCCACATCGCGAATCTCTCCGCTGCGGTTAAAATCCAGACTGTACCGTTTTCCCTGCCTGGAGGCTTTCGCTTCTATGGAAATATCGCCATCGGTTTCTTCCCGGTACCATTTTATGTTGGAGGAATTAAAATGTTCATCCATCAGTTTTCTGGCGGGTGCCGGAACTTCGGACGGACGGATCCGGTGTTGCTTTTCCGTTTTTTGCTGGCCAAAGCCCCGGAGACAAATGGTTAGTAAGCACAGGATATAAAATATATTTTTCATGTATAGATCCTCATAAAAAAACCGGCCCCGGGCCGATGAAAATAATTTTCATGAACAGCCTAAACCGGTTAAAAATCGTGCCGCGGCCTTTTTTTGGATTGTTTTTTATTGTACAGAGCCCTGTTTTGCTCTGAGCTCGGATTGTTTTCTCTTTTCTTCTTCAATCAGTTTCACCTGGTTTTCCTGATCCTGCTGATTTTTTTTCAGATCGTTTTGAAGTTTGTCGATTTTTTTCTTCATATCCTCCTCATCATCTTTCAGCCTGGTCAGCTTTTTTTCCGCATTTTGCACTGCCTCATCCTGCGCTTTCAGATCCAGCACCAGTTTATAATTGGCCGATTCCGAAACGAAATTGTCCAGGAATTTTTTGCCTTTTTCATAAGTTTCCGCTTCTGCAGTCGATACAAAATTTTCACCGCTGTTGCTCATTAGCAAATGAATAACAGACTGATTTTTGTCGCGGCGCGATTTAGGATCAACTTTAAAATAAAGGTCAAGCGGCTTACCCATGCCTTCCAGATTCACTCCTTTGTATAAATAGTATCCGTCTACCCGATCTTTTTTCCAGAACAACTTGCCTTTGGTTTCATGATCATAGCCCACTTTTTTAAGATTTGACTCTATTGCTCCTTCAGCCACTTCCTCGCCGTAAGGCACTTCCAGGATCAGAGCCGGCTGCGATTTTTTATTAAAGGTGGCTGAAGAAAGATAGGATTGAGCGTTGGCAAAGGTCAGCGACAAAAAAGCTGCCGCTGTGGCGAGTAAAATTTTATGTGTCATAATCATACAATTTTGTAATGCGAATTAGGAGGCCGGATGGAAGCAATAAAAGGGTAGGGACCGGGTTTATTAAATTGTTGCTACGAAGATAATTCTTTTACAAACAATGTCTGAATCGGCTTCCGCATCTATCAGCTTGCTTTTCCGAATTTTTATTCTCCCCGATTCTGCTTGATCTTATTTGCCTATTTTTGTTGATACAGATTTAATTATAGTATGCAGGAACAAATCATCGAGCTAAAGAATGTCAATATATACCAGGGGAAAAATTTAGTGTTGCAGGATGTGAACCTTGTAGTTAATAAAGGGGAATTTGTTTATCTGGTTGGCAAAACCGGCACCGGCAAGTCCAGTTTGCTGAAAACGCTATATGGCGATCTGGCCCTTAAAGAAGGAGACTGCACTGTGGTAGGTTTTGATCTTCGGAAGATGGATTGGAAAAAAGTGCCATTCCTGCGCCGCAACCTGGGGGTTGTATTTCAGGATTTCCAGTTACTAACCGACCGTAACGTGAATGATAACCTGAAGTTTGTACTTCGTGCAACCGGATGGAAGGATGAACGCCTGATGGATGAAAAGATCATCGATGTACTGGATAAAGTGGGATTAAAAGCCAAAGGTTTTAAAATGCCCTTTGAGTTGAGTGGTGGCGAACAGCAGCGTGTGGATATTGCCCGGGCGCTTTTAAATTCTCCCAAGCTTATCCTGGCCGACGAGCCTACCGGCAATCTGGATCCGGAAACTTCCGATGAGATCATGCACTTGTTAATGAATATCAGCCGCGATTATGGAACCGCAATTGTAATGGCCACGCATGATTACGTGGTAATCCAGAAGTTCCCGGCAAGAGTGGTTCGAACCGAAAGAGGCCGGGTATTCGATAATGTCACCATATCAATGTAGCCAGCAACCGTGCATTTTTTTCATTGTCGTAGGTGTTTTCCAGTGCCGCTTTACGGCGGGCAATATCGTTTTCGGTAAAATCAGTTTTCATCAGTAGCTCTACAGCCGGAACGAGATCTTCGGGGGAATGAATATGATGGCATAGTTCAGCGGCCGGATGATCTATGTTTTCTTTTTTGTTTATAAGGCAATGCCTTCCGTTAAAAAGTGCATTCAGAATCTTTAATTTAATCCCGGTAGTGATTACCGATAACAGAATGTTCACCTGAGCATTGCGGATTAAGTCAAGTAATTGTGCGTCATCAGGATTTGGAATCAGCGTAAGACCCGATTTTCCTTCCGCCATCCGGATCAGCCTTTCAGATGGATTTTTTCCCGCAATTATTAATGGAACTGATAAGGCAGGAACCAGTTTGGTGATCAGATAAAGTGCTACTTCTTCATTTTCATTAACGGCCAGGTTCCCATGATAAAGGCAATACTCACCTCTGCCCAATTTAGAATTTACCTTTTCGAAGGGCAAAAGCGCGGGGATGTAGTGAATATCTTTTGCGTTGAACCGACTTCGGTAATGGTTTAAATCCGATTCTGAAATCGCCGCTATCCTTGCTTTTTTTGCGAGTTTTTTTTCATAATAGTACAAGAGCACACTTTCAGCAAAAAAATACCACCTCGGAAACCAGGAGTTTTCCGAGCGGTAAAGGTTCCGGTAATACCGGTATTCCACATTGTGAAGCCTCAGTAAAAACTTGCGGTTCTGAAATCGTTTATCATCGAAGAACGCCGTACAATGTATCCCCTCTAACAGGATGGGATAATCGTTTTTAAGCAGGTTTTGGGCCAGCTCCTCGTTTTTGCGCGACAAAACAATATAGGGACAGGTTGCCGAAATGCTTTGAACAGGATACCGGCGTTTGTAATAATGCACCTCAGCGCAGTATTTTTCCAGCACAGCCTGTCTGCTTCTCCCATATTCAAAACAATGCAGATAGATCCGGATCCCGATCTTATGAAGGGCAGAGATCTTATTAAAAATATCAATAACGCCGCCGTAATCGGCAGGCCAGGGGATATCAAGACTAACAATATGCAGATGTCTTTCCAAATTGATTTGAATGGTGAGCAATATAAACAAACCTGCCCACTGTAAAGCTCATCGCCATAAAACATATGCGGAGAACAGTGAGTTTTTTAAATTTGGGAAATTTAATAACCGTGAACAAACCATATCCTGATTATGAGAAGGATTTGCTGAAGCGAACAAGAAATACCGCTGGTTCACCGTTTAATCCGGGTAGCAATGAAAACTGATAAAATTATTGTGTTTACGGAGTCTGCATCGCCGAGACTGGAATATATATTTAAGTTTATTCTTGAGCAGATCCTGGGTGCTGAATTGTTTATCAGTGACAATGAACAGCATTTTCAATCCTTCGAAGGACCAGTGCTGAATTATTCGAATCGTCATCTAAACGGCTGCGTTCAGATCAAACCGCATGGAATTTTAAACGAAGTATCCATACAAAAACAGGATTTCGACCTAGTTTTTTTCGATCGGCTGTTTGATTCCACGGATGATTTTCCCCAACAGTTCACTGCTGCGCAGGACCCATTTGGGTTTTCATTTTATTTATTGAGTCGCTACGAAGAATATCTGCCCTTTACCCCCGACAAATACGGACGTTTCGAAGCGGATGAATCTGTTTTATATAAAAATCAATGGCTGGATAAACCCGTGATTGATCTTTGGAGCGAAAAGCTGAAGAATTTTTTGGAAGACAGGGGCTTCCGCGGCCGCCCTGCGGGCAGATATCGGTTTATAAACACCATAGATATCGATCAGGCCTTCGCGTATAAACATAAAGGAATCAAAAGAACGATTGGGGGAACTCTGGCTCAGCTGCTGAAAGGAAACCTGAAAGGCATTCGTCAAAGGGCCAAAGTGATTTTAGGTCAAACCAATGATCCCTTCGATCAGTTCAGTTTTCTCGAGAAAATTAGGGAAACGTATTCACTGGAGCAGATTTACTTTTTCCTGATGGGCGATTACGGACCTTTCGATAAAAATATTCATCACCAATCTCCGGGCCTTAAAGCCGTTGTGCGTCGACTAATAATCAATTCGGCTATTGGCATCCATCCTTCCTTTGCTTCGCATGCGAAAAAATCGTTGGGCGCTGAGTTGCAAAGACTGGAACATATCTCCGGAGTTAAGATCACCAAATCCAGACAGCATTTTCTGAAAATGCACCTGCCGGATACCTATCTCCGTTTGATTGAAGCGGGAATTACCGAAGATTATACTATGGGATTTGCGGCCGCTCCCGGATTCAGGGCAGGAACCTGTCAGTGTTTTTACTGGTATGACCTGAAAAATGAAAAAACAACTTCACTTCGGGTTTTCCCGGTAAGCATTATGGAAGGAACTCTGGCTTCCTACCTGAGGGTAGATGTAAAAAAAGCCATATTGTATTATGAAAAACTTATTCAACACTGTAAAAAATATAAAGGCTGTTTTATTTCCATTTTTCACAATGAAACAGTGAGTGAGTCCGGAGAATGGGAGGGTTGGAGCCGGGTTTATGAAGAAATGATTAAAAAAGCCAGCAGTTAAAACCGTTACTGTGCGGTTAATGTGTTCAATGGGCCCCGGAAGAATTCCGTTCAAAAAATTGAAACGAACGGCAGTTATAATGTGATAATGTGAAAATTTGCAAATGTGACAAAGTGCCAATGTGAAATTTGCAAAGATTAAAATTGAAACGGACGGCGTAAAATAAACAAATCACAGCTAAATGAATATAACTGTCCGGATTTGAATTTGCACATTGGCACATTGGCACATTTGCACATTCCCTTATGCCGGGAGTTTCAATTTTTAGGATTTATTCCGGAGCCCGATTTTTTTGCTCCGCTTTTTTTCCAAAAAAAAGTGGAAGAGGTCATTTACTATTGATACGGGTTTAAGGTAAAGGAAAATCATTACCCCAACACCGATGAGTTAAAACAGTGAATTTGAAAAAAATCATCATAACCGTTTCTTCCGACCTGGCGACCGATCAGCGGGTGCTGAAAGAATGTTCATCATTGCATCGGCTGGGCTATACGATCGAAATTTTCTGCAGGCAGCTGGACGATTCTTTGCCCTTGCCGGAACTTCCCTATAAAATACATCGCCTGAAATTATACAGGGAATCCGGAATGGGGTTGTTCCTGCATCTCAACTGGAAATTATTTTTCCGGCTTTTACGTTCAAATACATCACTGTTTTGGGCCAATGATCTTGATACATTGCTGCCGGTATATCTGGTAAGCCGCTTAAAACGAAAGCCTCTTGTATATGACAGTCATGAGTACTACACTGAAATGCCCTCTCTCGTTAACCGGCCATTGAAAAAAAAGATCTGGGAAACCCTGGAAAGATTGATATTCCCTTCACTGAAATATGTGTTCACGGTTAATCAAACCATTGCAGGTATCTATGAAAAGAAGTACCAGGTTCCGGTAAAAGTGCTCCGGAATGTTCCTTACTCTATGCAAACGGACAAATATATTCCGGCTTTGATTGATACCGGCAACCGGAAACTGTTGCTGATCCAGGGTGCAGGCATTCATAAAGACCGTGGCAACGAGGAAGCCGTACAAGCAATGAAATATCTCGACGATGGCTATCTTCTTCTTATCATTGGTGATGGCGATGCTCTGCCAGACCTTAAAAAATACGTGGAGGCGGAACAGTTAGAGAACAGGGTCTGGTTTATCCCAAAAATGCCTTATCAGAAACTGGTTACATACACCATGCGTGCAGATCTGGGCCTGGCAGTAGAACATATTCATAAAAGTCCTTCGAGCAGTGTTACCCTTCCCAATAAAATTTTTGACTATATCCAGGCGGGCCTGCCGGTTTTGGCGGCCCGGGGGCTGGAGTTGGAGCGGATTGTAAAAGAGTACCAGATCGGAGCACTGATCCCTTCGCATGTTCCGGAAGAAATGGCTGCGGCCATCCGGAATTTTTTTGCCGATGAAAACCGGATTTCTGAATACCGAAGGAATGCCATTCGCGCCGCGCGCATCCTATGCTGGGAAAAAGAAGAAACCGTATTGATTGATATGATTCGAAAAATTGAGCGGGAACATTCGATCAGATAGTTTTAAGAATTTCAGCAATCTGTTCTGAACTTTTGCCCGATCCGTACAAAGACGCATCATGGCTGCCGGGTGTTTTCGGAGCGTATCTCAGTTCTTCCCAATGCTTCCATACAATTGTATTCCATCCGCTTAAAACGGTTTCTGTCCACTCCGTTTCAGGTCTTACCGTTATGCAGGGCCTTTGAAACCAGTACGCTTCCTTCTGGATCCCTCCGGAATCGGTGATGATATAATCGGCATACTTTTGATAAGCCAGCGATTCTCCATAACCCAGGGGATTAGTAAATCGAATGTTCTTGTACTGATTGGTATCGATTCCAAATTCCGAAAAACTTCTTGCTGTACGGGGGTGCACCGGCAGGATGACCGGCAATGGTGCTGAGTTCAGATGAAAAAGAATTTGGTTCAGATGCCGGGCTTCAAAGGTATTAAAGCCCCGGTGCAGGGTGGCCAGAATATACGGATCGGTGAGCGGTGGCTGTTGTATGGACCTTGATTTCTGTAAGAACAGGTCTTTCATTACATCGCCCGAAACGAAGGATTTCCCTTTGGCCCCGGCTTTTTCCAGGTTCAGCAGGGCTTGAAAACCGGGACAAAAATTAAAATCCGAAAGGGTATCCGTAATTACCCGATTGACTTCTTCCGGCATGGACAGGTTCCGGCTTCTTAGTCCCGCTTCAATATGAATCAAAGGTATTCCGATCTTGTTTGCCGTGAGGGCTCCTGCCAACGTAGAATCGGTATCGCCATAAACCAGCAAAAAATCGGGTTTAAATTTCGCGCAGGCCTGGTGTATTCCTTCAATCATCCGGGCAAGACGCAGGGATTCTGCCAGGTCACGGGTTTCCAGGGTAAAATCAGGAGGCTGAATTTTCAGTTCCCGGATCAGCGTTTCGCTCATCGGTGAATCATAATGCTGGCCGGTATTTATCCAGCTGAGGTTAAAATAATGAAACAGCGCCGGTGAAAGGATCGCATGTTTTATAAACTGTGGTCGGGTTCCCGCAACAGCAAGAATCTTTTTGGCGCCTCGCATAGGATCGTATTGGTTTAAGTTTTCGGGATCCGGTAAAATGGATGTATTTAAAGAAAATGGTCACCAAAAATGGTTTTCCGGCAGCAATTTGTAATTTTAGATCGGTTTATACAAAAAAATCCATCGGCTACCCGCTTCTGTCTGAAATATTTACCTACCTTTGCCGCCTTAAAATGGTGAAATGTTTCACCCGATGTTCTAAAAATAACTGAGATGTCTTATTTAACAAAAGAAAAAGTTTCTGCAATTTTCACTGAGTTTGGTGGTTCGGCCTCCAATAC
>JAEZAY010000315.1 GCA_023427575.1 Bacteroidota bacterium
GAAAGGGAATCCAGGCCCGTCTAATGTTTAGAAAAGTATGAAAGCAGGCATCCGATACCTCTTATTTTTTTTGATGATTTCCGAGGCCGGGGCCTGCCGCACGCCGGAATCTGGTCTGCCCAGGCTGGAAATCCAAACGAAACTTGGCGATATCATACTGGAGATCTATCCGGAAAAAGCACCATTGAGCTGCGCCGCCATCCTTTCATACGTAGACTCGGGCTTTTATGAGAACGCCTCTTTTTACCGGGTGTTAAACACGTTTAATCAGCCTTCTTATTCACCCAAATCGGAACTGATCCAGGGCGGGATCTGGCAAAGTAATCGCCGCAAGGCGGGGCAAATTCCGCGTATTCCGCATGAAACCACGCGTCAAACGGGGCTTTTGCATTCAGATGGTACGGTTTCGCTGGCCCGGAATGAACCGGGATCTGCCGGAACGGAATTTTTTATCTGCATTGGCGATCAGCCCGGATTTGACTTTGGAGGCGAAAACAATCCCGATGGCCAGGGTTATGCGGCTTTCGGGAAAGTAGTGAGCGGTATGGACATCGTTCACAAAATTTACCAGCGCCGGGAAAGAGATCAGAATTTCGATCCCCCAATTCCGATCTATAAAATTATCCGGCTTTAATAAGAAACCGGGCTCTTCGCTCTCAGAATTATGGCGGCAGGATATTTTCAGAGCATACCGGAAACGGAAATAATGAGAACCATAATTGCTTGCTGCCTGCTGATATGTTCCTGGTCATGTAATGGCCCGATGCCAATAACCGGCAATCCCGATGATCATACTACTACCACCGGAACGGTGGGTTCGGCAAAAAGTACGCAGCAGCTACCGCCTAAACCAGACAATACAAAGCTTCCGCCCGACACGCTGGGAAAGGTAAAAGACAGCCTGGATTAGCGATCCCTGCCGGTTTTTAATTTTTTCGGCTATAATTTAGCGGAACAATTCAAAAGGCCTATTTTGTAGCCTTTCCGCTGATTCGTACACCGAAAACCTTTTTCATGAAACCGGTAAACAACCGAAACATACTGCTATTTATCTGGCTGGTTATCTTAGTCAATGCGATTTTATTATTCAGCTCAGACCTGTTGCCCTTTGTAGATCTGCCAAACCATCTTGCAGAAGCCACCATTTTTAAATATTATGGTAAACCCGAAACCATATTATCGGATTATTATATCCCTGTGCCCTGGTATTTCCCCAATACTTTCCACGTGGTATTTATCGCGCTTTTCCCAACGGTAGAATTCGGTAACAAGATCTTTTACCTTTTGTGCGCCGGCTCGCTTTTATTTGGAATGTACCTGATTATTAAAGAATTGAAAGGCAATCTCTGGTATGGTTTGTTTGCGGTATTATTCATCTTCAATTACAATATCAGTTTTGGATTTTCAGGCTTCGCCATTGCCATTCCCACCACGCTTTTTTTATTTTACGTTATACTGCGCGACGCAAAGGAAAGCCGGCTGGCTTTCAAAATCTGGATTGCCCTTATTTTGATACTTCTATATCTGATGCATGCCCAGGTGGCTTTGTATGGACTGGTATTATATGGTTTGATGATGCTGTATCGCTATTGGGGCAACTTTCCGGCCCTTATAACCAGGGGATTGCTGGTTCCGCTGCCCCTGCTTCTGGTAATTGTTATCTGGTGGATGAATCGCGAAGCCCCCGAAGAAACCAGCACCCTTTCATACCTGGCCGAGTACTACAAAACCATGTATTTCCAGGAACTTTATCTTCGGTACCGGCTGATTTTTTTCGATAATTTCCAGCTCCGGGCCGGAATTGGTGGCTATATCATCGGACTGGCATTTTTTTCGATGCTGAACCTGCCGTTTTTGATCTACTATAAAAGCTGGAAGCTGCCGCGGCTAAAGAAAAATCTCCCGGCTGATCTCGTTTATCCATTTCTGTTTTTATTTTCTGTTTTTGCCTGTTATGCTTTGCTGCCCACCCGTTTGCCTGGCCAATGGCCCCTGTCAGACCGGTTTTGCACCATTGTAGTGCTCGCCTTTATCATTTTTGGGTCGGTGCTGCTGCGGGCAGCGAACACGGGTTTTCTCCGGGGGCTGGTAATTACGGCTTCTGTAGTTTACATGGTCTTATGGGGCGATTACCTGTTTAAATTCAATAAAGAAAACAAGGGATTTGATCCCGGGTTTTTCAGTGGGATCCCGGCAGAAGCCAAGGTCAGCGGACTAATCTACGACCATACATTCCGCGGACGACAGGTATATATCCATTATCCAAACTATTTCCTTGTCTGGAACAAAGGCCTGGCCACTACCAAAATGATTGATTTCCGCTTTGGTGTAGTAAGAAGAGGAGCGAAAGGAAATGAGATTCCGGAATTCCACGAGCTGATGTCATCGAAATTCATAGACAACAGCGCCGTTTACGATGATCATATTGATTATTTCATCGTTAGGGGCAAGGCGCCGTTTAGTCCCGATCCCAACCTGAAGAATTATTCGATGGTAAAACAGGAAGGCGAGTGGATGCTGTATAAACGAAACGGATAAGGCAGGCGGCAAGGCCTGAGTAAGATACCATCAAATGTAAACGCCGCATTTATTTTGCTGGTGTAGATCCTGCATACATAAGAATGAGGATAAAGTCCGGGATTTATAAGATTGCTGTCCCTGTAATAAAGTTCAATTCTTACGGAGCCTACTAAATACATACCGGGACACCAATGATTGATAGGCGGAGCGCTGTTGATGATTGTAACCCGCATAATGATTTGTAATGCGAATTTTGTTCTTTGCTTTATTGATGCTACC
>JAEZAY010000322.1 GCA_023427575.1 Bacteroidota bacterium
AACTTATATTTCCTGGGCAACTCCAATTTGAAGCCAATCCTTTTTTCCAGTTCTTCCCGAAACCAGTCTGCGCCATATTTATCCACCGTATATTTTAAACGGGCAAGTTTGCGATCGCTGCGGTTTCCGAAATCACGCTGAACAGTCAGCACTTCATAAACGGCCTTCATGGTTTTCTCCCCGGCTTCAACAAATCCAATTTCGGTGGCCAGTCTCGCATAGTTGTCAGGATTACCATGAGTGGAAGAAAGGCCGCCGCCAACGGCAATATTAAAACCAAGGAGCTGATTGTTTTCAATAATGGCTATCAGCCCCAAATCATTTCCAAAAACATCTACATCGTTGTTTGGCGGAATGGCAATCGCGATTTTAAATTTTCTTGGCAGGTATCGGTTCTGATAAAGCGGATCTTCTTCATCCTTTTTTTCGAAAATTTTTTCTTCATCGAGCCAGATCTCATAGTAAGCCCGGGTTTTAGGCAATAGCATGGTGCTGATCTCGTCGGCATATTGAAACACCTGTTGATGAATGGCCGACTGGCCGGGATGCGAGCTGCAGATAACATTGCGGTTTATATCGCCGCAGGTTGCTATAGAATTTAATTTAGCCGCGGAAAAAGCCTGAATCGTGGGCTTGACATGAGACTTGACCAGTCCGTGCAATTGCAGGGTCTGGCGGGTTGTTATCTTAATCACTCCTGTACTGTGTTCACCGGCGATATGATGCGTGGCCACCCATTGTTCAGGGGTCATAAATCCACCGGCCAGCCGCAGCCGAATCATAAAAGAATAAAGCCGGTCAAGTTTTTTTGCCGCCCTTTCTTCGCGACGATCCCGGTCATCCTGCTGGTACATTCCGTGAAATTTGAACAGTTGCTGATCATCATCACTTACGGCGCCTGTGATTTCATTGTTCAAGCTTTCAACAATAGTTCCACGCAAACCATCGCTTTTCATTTTTATCCGTTCGGTAGAACTCAGGTTATTATCCGACATACTTTCTGGTTATCTGTTAAAGTCTTTTTTATATGTTGATTTTATCGGTCGCTTCTTAGTAAACATCTTTTAAATACCGGTCAGAAGCAGCCAGTTCATCCAGGTATTCGCGGGCCTGTTCCGGCGTTTTGCTTCCATGTTCACCAATAATCCGAAGCAGGGCGGCTTCCACATCTGCACTCATCGGCTCCCTGGCGCCGCAGATATAAATACTGGCCCCGGATTCAATCCATTCGAACAGATCCCGGCCCCATTTCAGCATTTTGTGCTGTACATATACTTTTTCTTTCTGATCGCGGGAAAAAGCAACATTGATCCGCGACAGCACTCCTGTTTCCACCCAGTTCTGAATTTCAGTCTGATACAGAAAATCGGTGCTGAAATGCTGATCGCCGAAGAACAGCCAGTTTTTTCCGCTGGCCCCCGTGGCATCACGTTCTGCGAGGAAGGATCGGAACGGTGCGATTCCCGTTCCCGGACCAATCATGATCAGGTCTTTGTCTTCGGCAGGAAGACGGAAACGATTGTTCTTATGCACATAAAACTGAATCTGATCATTTTCCGGAACCTGGGTCAAAAAATCAGAACACAATCCAAACTTCCATTCGTCGTTCACGCAAAAGCGGTCACGCGAAACCGTAATATGAACCTCACCACTATGCGCTTCCGGTGAAGAGGATATTGAATACAAACGGGGCGTAATTGGTTCCAGAATGGCAATCACCTCATCAAACTGCAATGCATCTTTAGCCGGATAGATCTTTAGTAAATCGTAAAGACTCATATTCATCGCCGGAATATCCTGCTTTACGATTGATGCATATTGCTTCACCTGTCTTTCCGGAAGATTGACAAGATTCACTTTCTTCAGCAATAATTCTGATACGGTTAATTCTTCATTCCGAAATCTAACCAGTTTATCGGGATCAACTTTTGTTTCAGCAAGAATTGCTTCCACCAGCTTCGGTGAGTTAGGAGGAACAATACCAATGGAATCACCTGGCTGATAGCTGATTTCTTCAGCTTCGATTTCGATGTGATGAGTTTGTTTGGAAGAACCTGTATCGTTCAGGTTGATATTGGTTAGAACGGTACCGGTATAAATCTGTTTACCCGAGGTTTTTTTACCCGTTACCGGGAGAGCCGGAGCAGGTGCCGATGATTGCGTAAGCCTCGACAAAACCGCATTAAACCAGTTTGCCGCATCGCTTTCATAATCGGTATCGCATTTCTGAAGATCGGTAATTCTTTGGCCTCCGAGTTTCTGTAATTGAAGATCCACATCTTCGCCGGCCTTACAGAATAATGGGTAGGAAGTATCACCCAAAGCGAGCACACTGTACTTCATCTTCTCGAGCTTAAAACCATTGAGGTGGATATGATCGAAGAATTTTTTGGCGGCGGCGGGGGGTTCTCCATCACCCTGGGTGCTTACGATCGCTAAAAAATATTCTTCTTTTGAAAGATCATTCACCCGGTACTGATCCAGGCTTACCACTTTGGCATTGATCCCCTTTGATTTTGCCTGAGCGGCAAAACCAGAAGCCAGTTTTTTTGAATTGCCAGACTCTGTACCGAACACAATGGTGAGCTTATTTACCAACGGCTTTGAAGGCGGTATGGATTCAGACTCCGGTGGAGAAAGAGCCAGTAATCCGGAAAGATATCCATTGATCCAGATCAGCTCTTCTTTGGAAGAATCAGCTATCAGATCCCGCATCAACTTTAATTTTGTTCCTGCTAACATTTTTCAGTTTTTTCTTGTGTATCCAGCGTAAAAATTAAGAATATACACGCCCGCTTTTCGCTATAATGGCCGTTGCTTTTGTTAATGGCTGGAAATAGTATTCATTGCCATGATAATTTTCAACCCAGTTAAACTGCTTATGTAAGGCCACTGTTTTTCCAATAATTACCAAAGTGGGCGACATGAAGCCCGAAGGCTGTACCGCCGCAAACTCGCTAAACTCATACACCGATACCTTTTGATAAATGGTGGTAGCCTGTTCAATCACGGCGATGGATTTGGAATCATCCACATTGTAACTGATCAGCTTGTTAACGGCTTTGTGCAGCGTTTCAGAACTCATATAAAACACCAGCGTATCGGAAGTATTTGCCAGTTCTTTCCAATAATCCTCTGATAGTATATCCGATTTATAATAGGTCAGAAACCGGACGGCGGTAGAATGATCACGGGCCGTTAAAGGAATGCCCGCCGATGCCGCTGCACCCAATGCGGCCGTAATACCGGGAATAATTTCGAAGGGAATGGAAGCTGCTTTCAGGGCGCTTAGTTCGTCCAGAATATTGGAAAAAACAGAAACATCGCCGCCTTTGAGGCGAACCACCTGCTTTCCCTGAGCCGCATGAGCTACAAGCATCTGGTTGATAACCGACTGACGGGTAGAATATCCCTTGCCGGATTGTTTGCCGGCATAAATCATTTCAGCGAATGGGTTAACATGCAGGCGGATAATTTCATCACTGACCAGCCGGTCGGCAATTACCACATCTGCATTTTCCAGAAACCGAATCGCTTTTAAAGTGATCAGTTCCGGATCTCCGGGCCCCGCCCCAACAAAAATTACTTTGCCTTTTGGTTGAATGGTTGCACTCATTGTATGTGAAGTCAGTTCATTTTTTAAAAGATTGCTTTTCCTGACAAACTCTGCTTAACCATTCTGCTTTCTGTAGTCAATCTGAATCCGTTATTTCCTTCCTGGTTTTGCTATCTATTGGATCATGCAGGCTCCCACCGTAACATGACTTGTTTCATCAATCAAGATCGCACCGCCGTTTGCTCTGAGCTTTTGGTATGGATCGAAAGGAACAGGCGCTGCTGTTTTAATCCTGGCCCGGATGATATCGTTCAACTGAACTTTTTCAGGAGCTTCTTCACGGCCCAGCGTATGTACATCCAGTTTATATTCAATTTCTTTCACCACCGTTTTAACCGTCCGGCTATTGATCTGTAATAAATATTTATTGCCGGCAACAAGGGGCCTTGTATCCATCCAGCATAATAAAACGTCGAGCTCCTGTTCAACCCGGGGCTGATTATCGGATTTTACAATCAGGTCGCCGCGGCTGATATCAATATCATCTTCGAGGTGCATTACAATGCTCTGCGGCGCAAATGCCTGCTCCACTTCCCTGCCTGAAATTTCAATTGATTTAATCCGGGTCTGAATATTTGCCGGCTGGATGGTTACCAGATCTCCCTTTGCATACACACCGCTGATGATCTTTCCGGCATACCCCCGGTAATCGTGCAAATCATCTGACTGAGGCCGGATCACATACTGAACCGGAAACCGCGCATCCACAAAATTGAGATCATTTTCCAGTTCAACATTTTCAAGGAACTGCAACAAAGATTCCCCTTCAAACCAGCTCATGTTAGCGGAAGCTTCTACTATATTATCGCCATTCAGGGCGCTGATTGGAATATAAGTAACGTCTTTGAGGCCCAGGCTGGCGGCAATTTTCGAATATTCAATTACGATATTGTTGAATACATCCTGTGAATAATCAACCATATCCATTTTATTGACGGCTACCACCAGATGCGGAATATGAAGCAGTGAAGTGATGATGGAATGGCGTCGGGTCTGTTCAACAACGCCATTGCGTGCATCTATCAAGATAATGGCCAGATCCGCATTGGAAGCGCCCGTTACCATGTTCCGGGTATATTGAATATGCCCCGGAGCATCCGCTATAATAAACTTTCGTTTCGGGGTGGTAAAATACTTATAAGCTACATCAATGGTAATGCCCTGTTCGCGTTCGGCTCTTAAGCCATCTGTTAACAGCGCCAGATCAATCTGACCTTCATCGCGGTTTTTGCTTTGCTTCTCAATGGCCGCCAGCTGATCCACCATAATGGATTTGCTATCGTATAAAAGGCGGCCAATCAGGGTACTTTTTCCATCATCTACACTTCCCGCGGTAATAAATCGTAATAGGTCCATTATGTCTTTTTTATTTTGCGGAATTAAATTCTTTATAACGCTGCTGAGAGCTCTGAATCCTGTTCTCTCAGTTTTTTAGCGCGGTCTTAGAAATATCCGTTCTTTTTACGGTCTTCCATTGCCGCTTCCGAAACCCTGTCGTCAATCCTCGTTTCTCCTCTTTCGCTGGTTTTGGTAGCCGTGATCTCACTAATGATATCATCGATACTGGAAGCAGCTGATTCCACTGCAGCCGTACAGGTCATATCACCCACCGTACGATACCGCACCCGTTTTGTACTGATAATATCAGAATCATCTTTACGGATAAAATCGGAAATGGCCACCAACTGTCCATCATGTTCAAGCACTTCGCGATCGTGGGCGAAATAGATGGATGGAAGTTCAATGTTTTCTTTTTTTATATAGTTCCAGATATCCAGTTCGGTCCAGTTGCTGATGGGAAAGCAGCGCACATTTTCACCTTTATGAATCCGGCCGTTATAAATATTCCAGAGTTCGGGTCTTTGTAATTTGGGATCCCATTGTCCGAATTCATCACGTACCGAAAATATTCTTTCCTTCGCCCGGGCCTTCTCTTCATCGCGGCGGGCGCCGCCAATGCAGGCATCGAATTTAAATTCTTCGATCGTATCGAGTAAGGTATAGGTTTGAAGGGCATTCCGACTTGCAAACTTGCCCCGGGGTTCTGAAAGATTTTTGATTCTGATCGTATCTTCCACCTTACGAACAATCAGTTTTTCACCGATCTTTTCCACCAGGTCATCCCGAAATTGCAATGCTTCCGGGAAATTGTGACCGGTATCTATATGCACCAGGGGAAAAGGAAACTTTCCGGGACGAAATGCTTTTAATGCCAGATGTACCAGCGTAATAGAATCCTTGCCTCCGGAAAATAATAAGGCTGGTCTTTCAAATTGCCCGGCAACTTCACGAAAGATATGAATCGCTTCTGACTCCAATTGATCAAGATAATCTAACCTGTGAGCACTCATATTCTACGGTCATTTAGTGATTGATTGATGAACATGCAAACCGCACTCCTTTTTACTGCTTTCTTCCCACCACCATCTGCCGGCTCTGAAATCTTCACCAGGGCGGATGGCGCGGGTACAGGGTGCACATCCAATGCTGACAAAACCCCGGTCGTGTAAAGGATTGTAAGGAATATTGTTCGAGTTGATGTATTCGGTAACCTCTTCCGTGGTCCAGTGAAGAAGAGGATTGTATTTGATAACCTGATTGGCTTCATCCCACTCCAGAATTTTCAGATCCTGTCGTGCCGGCGAATGTTCGGCCCTCAGCCCGGTTATCCAAACCCTGTTGCCGGCAAGCGCCCTTTGCAATGGCTCCACCTTGCGGATATAACAACAGGATTTCCGGTTCTCCACCGATTCATAAAATGAATTGGGTCCTTTCGCCCCAACAAAATCTTCGAGCAAATGGGCATTTGGATAATAGGCCCTAATCGGTTTACCATATTTAACCAAAGTGCTGTTCCACACCGAATAGGTCTCTGGAAATAAACGGCCGGTATCAAGCGTAAAAACTTTTACATCCAGATCATGGCTGAAAATTTCATGAGTTATAATCTGGTCTTCGTAACTGAAACTGGTGGAAAAAGTCACTGCGGCCGGAAATTCCGCGGCTAGAAAACGGATGGTTTCGACGCCATTTAGTCCATTTATCTGGTAGAGTAATTTTTCAATATTTGCTTCGAAGGAGGAATTCATGTAGAATGGTTAATCTTGGAACTTATTGATAATCAAGAGAATAGTAATCAGCAACAACAACAGGCGCTGCGGTGATTATCCAGATATGTACGCATTCGGGTCATAAAGTCTACTTAAGTGGTGGACAAAGATATAAGCTGAGTACCACTTTAAAAAGTTTTTTTACCGTTTGAAATGTAAAAATCAGGTTTCGGCCGTTTGTTTAAGGCGGATGAAGGAGATTCCGCTGCGATTTTCCCGGGCGATCTGATCTTTGACCCTTTCGGAAATATAAATGGCCGGCCGCTCCTGCGTGTAGCGAAGAAATATAATATCATCATCCAGATCCGAAATAAATACCGGACGGTCGATGGAAACTTTTTGCGGAGACTTGAGAAATTCAATCATGGAATTGAGTTCAGCCACGGATTTCGGGCTGTAATCGGTGATCTTATTGCCTGCCTTACCTATAATAGACATGGAACTCTGCTGAAAATCCAGCTTTTTAAAATCGAATTCAAACGGGTTGGGGAGCCAGTAGATGAGGGATTTTTCATTATTGATCTTTAAGGTCACGGGGAAACATTGCCAGCCATCTTTGCGGAACCGCGTTAATAATTTCATCAACCCTTCGCTTAAAAGGATTCCGTAAGCTCCGATCACGGATGAAGAAAGCAGGTCGGTTAGCCGGGCTTGCGGATGAAGAAAAACCATTGGCGTTACCGGAACAAACTCTACCGGGTAAAACATGTTGTTTGCCGAAAAGAAAGGATCATCCGGACTCAGTTTGCAGGAACCTTTTTCGATTTGCGGAAGATAGCCGATCTCAGTTTCATCAACGCTGCACATTAGCTGATAATAATCCATAACACTACATTAACTGATTCAGAACTGAAAATCCTACTGATTCACTTTTACATTAGTAAATCTAACAGGCAGCCATACCTGCATTTCACCGGGGCCGCGGTTATTCCAGGTATGGTACGGAATCGCTTTTTTTATTTCCTTAAGAGTTTCGACCGATTTTCCATCTTTAGATACCGTGGCAACATTGGCATCAAAATAAATTGCATTTACGCCACCAAGTAAATCAGGTTCAAATTGAACTTTAAACTGATTATCATCTCCGATGGCAAAATTCATTGCCGATCCTTCATTGTCTTTTGCTTCCACGCAATACACCAGTGGACCGTATTGCAGCGCCACCCTGCCGAGATTCTGCTTTTGTTCCGGGCGGCTTACTACCCGTTTCACGTCCATGGGCAGGTTCATAATAACCTTATCGCCTTTTTTCCATTTGCGTTTAATAACGGCATATCCATTATCC
>JAEZAY010000331.1 GCA_023427575.1 Bacteroidota bacterium
GGATTTTCTATACTGCTTTTGGACATAACGACTCTACCTGGACCAATGCCGGATTTCTTAAGCTGGTAAACAATGGGGTATTATGGGCCATTGGAGATCAGGTGAAAGATCAGATCGCCCGGTTGAACAGACCTGATATTGAAATTTATACTCCATCCATCGTATCAAATTTCCACAAACGTCATGTGGTTCCAAAAATGCAGGACGCGCTAAGTCCCGAAGAATCACTGAAACACACGCAGGTGCCTGTTGATTTTGAAGTTCAGCTTTTTGCTGCCGAACCCGATATCACCAACCCGATTTCCATGTCATGGGATGAGAAAGGTAGATTATGGATCATTGAATCGGTTGATTACCCGAATACCATTTATGAAACCGACGGTCAGGCGAATGACCGCATCAAGATTTGTGAAGATACAGATGGCGATGGCAAAGCAGATAAATTCACCATTTTCGCCGATAGCCTTAACATTCCTACCAGCCTGGTTTTTGTTAACGGAGGCGTATTGGTTTCCATGGCGCCCTATTTTATTTTCCTGAAAGACACAGATGGTGATGATAAGGCAGATGTTCGGGAAATAGTGATGTCGGGCTGGGATAAGTATGATACCCATTTTGGGCCTTCAAATCTTCAGTACGGCTTTGATAATAAGATCTGGGGGGTGGTTGGATCCGGATTTACCGGAACCACCAAAGACGGAAAAACACTGAATTTCCGCACCGGAGTTTATCATTTAAATCCCGATGGAACCGGTTTTGAATTTTTGGCCAATACCAGTAATAATACCTGGGGACTTGGATTTTCTGAAGACAATAATGTATTCATCTCTACAGCGAATAATACCCATAGCGCTTATTTTTCAATTCCGGCAAAATATACCCAGCGTTCTCTGGCTGCTGCAGCGGGATCAACAGAAAATAATCCAACGGTGCAGCCGGTTCATAAAATAGATGGTCACTACGACGCACACCCGATGACTCCGAACCTTCGCCAGGTAGACGTGGTGGGTGGATTCACGTCAGCAGCGGGTCATCATTTATATACGGCCAGGAATTTTCCAAAAGAGTACTGGAACCGGATTGCGCTGGTATGCGA
The DNA here is from genome assembly GCA_023427575.1 of Bacteroidota bacterium. Taxonomy (GTDB): domain Bacteria; phylum Bacteroidota; class Bacteroidia; order Chitinophagales; family Chitinophagaceae; genus Flavitalea. The sequence continues at coordinate 1,097 of JAEZAY010000331.1, forward strand.
GCCAACCGTACGATTGCTTCATAACGCCATTATAGAACCGAAAGGCGCCGGCTTTGCAGAAAAAGACGGATGGAATCTGATGGCCAGCTCCGACGAATGGTTTGGACCCGTGCATGCGCAGGTTGGCCCGGATGGGGCAGTTTGGGTGGCCGACTGGTATAACTTCATTATCCAGCATAATGTTTTTGTTCCGGCCCAGGCGCCTTCTGAAATGGTTTTGCCTTTTGTAGAACAACCAATGGGCAAAGGAAATGCATTTATTAGTCCGCTTCGCGATATTAACCATGGCCGGGTGTACCGGGTTATCTATAAAAATGCGAAAGCGCAGTCGCCGATCACGCTTTCAAAGAATGATCCGGCCGGACTTTTGTCGGCCCTGGAAAACGACAACATGTTCTGGCGGATGCATGCCCAGCGTTTGCTGGTTGAGCTGAAAGACAATTCAGTGGTACCCCGCTTATTACAAATTATTCGGAACCGGAAAGTAGATGAAGTTGGTTTGAACAGCCCGGCGGTACATGCTTTATGGACGCTTCATGGAATGGGGCTTATTACAAATTCAAATCAGGAGATAAAAGATGCGGTGGTTGCTGCCATGTCGCATCCGGCTGCCGGCGTTCGTAAAGCGGCAGTGCAGGTTCTTCCCCTGGAAAACACAACTCTTGAGCAAATTGAAAAATCCGGAATTTTAAATGATGCGGATCTGAATACCCGGATGTCGGCAATCAAGGTTTTGATTGAATTGCCCGCTTCTGAAAAAGCCGGACAATTATTGTTTGAAGCATCATTAAAGCCGGAGAACGGCAATGATCAATGGATCTCCAAAGCATTGCTTGCTGCAGCCATCAAACACGAAGACGGGTTTGAGCTTGCGTATCAAAAATCGGCTCCCCCATCGCCTGAATTAAAAGATTCCCGCTTTGTGGACCGGATCTTTAAAACCTTGCAAACGGAAATCTATGCGCTTCCACGTCGGGGCAATCTGCTTTATTCGCCCGATGTTTCCGGTAAGGAAATTCTGGTTACCGGATCGGTTGCAAAAGGAAGAAGAGACCTTGAAGGCGTGATCGTTGCCCAGGGAGATAAAACCGACGGCTATGCTGTTTACATTCAAAATGGAAAATTGCAGATGATCGTAAAACAGGCGGGGAAAACCTATCGCGCTATCAATAATAAAACATTACCGGAAAAATTTGATCTGACTGCCCGGATCGCCCCCAATGGACTGTTTACCTTATCAGTTGATGGTAAAGAAGTGGCCAGAGGAAAAGCGCCGGGAACTTTTAAAAAATCGCTGGGGCAGGGAGTGCGGGTTGCCCAGGATTTCGATAATGAAAACCGGATCGGTAACTATACCGGCAACTTTGGATTCAGTGCCAATCTGCAGAATGCGTCGCTGGAATTGAAAAAACCCCAGCAGAATGTTGCGGGTGCCGGCAAATCAGGCAATACGCCGGCTGGCGGAACGGCAACGGTGATAAAACCGCAGACGATCACCATCAAGGTAGTTCCGAATGTGATGAAATATGATAAAACGCTGATCACCGTAAAAGCCGGTCAAAGGGTAACCATTATTCTTGAAAATCCGGATATCATGCAACACAACCTGCTGATTCTAAAACCGGGTTCAATGCAAAAGGTGGGCAAGGCAGCCGATGACCTGGCCAGGGATCCGAAAGGTGCCGAGCTTCAGTATGTGCCAAGAATTCCGGAGGTTTTACATTTTACAAGACTGTTGAATCCCGATGAAGAAACAAGGCTGGTCTTTACAGCTCCGACCACTCCGGGCGATTATCCCTTCGTTTGTACGTTCCCGGGGCATTGGCGAATCATGAATGGAATTATGCGGGTAACAAAGTAAGGTTTGAAATCCTGGCCGGGACGATGATGCTGTTCAGCCGTACCGGCTAATTCAACTATAAAAAATACCGTGGAATGGCTGTATTGTTGCGATCCCTGATCCTTTTTTTTCTGCTGCAAACAGCAAATGACGCGGTATGCCAGGCCGGGTCGGCCGATACGGAAAAATTTATAACACTGGCGGATCCGGCTATCCTGAATGATAAGGGAGTTTATTATTTGTATGGAACAGTAGGCGGAAATGCCGATAACGGATTCCAGGTTTATCTTTCTACTGATTTAAAAAAATGGAGACTTTCAACCGAAACACCCGATGGATTTGCATTAAAAAAAGGCGATGCATATGGTGATAAGGGATTTTGGGCGCCCCATGTTTTTAAATACCGCAACCGCTACTACATGGCGTATGTGGCCAATGAAAACATAGCCATTGCCGTTAGTGATTTTCCGTATGGTCCTTTTACGCAGGAAATAAAAGCGCCCCTGGCCGCGCCGGTGAAACAAATTGATCCCTTTGTATTTTTCGATAAGGGAAAAATTTACATGTATCATGTGCGGCTTACAAAAGGGAACCGGCTTTTTGTGGCTGAAATGAATGAAGATCTTTCGGCCATCAAAGAAGAAACCTTACGTGAATGTTTAAGCGCAGAAGACAAATGGGAAAATACCGCAGGGTCTGAATGGCCGGTGGCGGAAGGCCCTACGGTTATTAAGCGAAAAGGACTTTACTATTTCATTTATTCGGCCAATGATTTCCGGAACCCGGATTATGCCGTTGGCTACGCCACGGCATCGGATCCGATGGGCAACTGGAATAAGTACCGGCAGAATCCAATTCTTACTAAAAAACAGGCAGGCATTAACGGACCAGGCCACGGCGATTTGTTTTATGATAAGAAGGGTAGGATGTATTATGTTTTTCATACACACCAGTCGGATACCCGCGTCGGTCCGAGAAAAACCGCTATCGTCGAAGCACGGTTTGTAAAAACAAAGGAAGGGGAGAAACTGGAGTTTCTGATGGACACCATGTACTTCCTGGAAAAAGATCCGGGCAAATAGTTATTCACAAACATGGAATAACCGGGTTTTTTTGCCGGGGTAATCACTTATAGAAAAGGCGGGTTTGTTAATGGCTTTGTTGGTTTTGCTAACTTGGTGCTTTAACAGATCAATATGGATACACTTACCTGGATATTAGATAAAAAAATTGTAGCCATTATCCGCGGAGCGGAACCGGAAAATGTGCCTTCAATCGTTGAATCACTTTACCGGGGGGGAATCAATATTGTGGAAGTGACAATGAACTCCAAAAGTACCCTGGATGTAATTGAAAAAATATCTTCGGAATTTGAAAACAGGGTTTTGATAGGTGCTGGTACTGTACTCGATACTCAGTCTGTAAATGAAGCGGTGGATGCCGGAGCAAAATTTATTATTTCGCCATGCCTTGATAAAAAGATTATCCGCGAAACCATTCGCCTGGGAGCCGTCAGCATTCCGGGCGCATTCACGGCTTCGGAAATTGTTAAAGCCCATAATACCGGTGCCGATATCGTGAAAGTATTTCCGGCCTCCATTGGTACATCTTATTTCACGGATCTGCGTGGTCCATTGCCGCATATCCGGTTAATGCCGACAGGAGGTGTTTCACTGGATAATATTTCCGTTTTTCACAAGGCCGGAGCCGCCGCTTTTGGAATCGGTAGTGCCCTGGTTCGCAGAACGCCTGAGTTTACCGACGAGTACCTGCGAACAATAGAAGAGAACGCGCGCAAATTCGTACAGGCCATCGCCTGACCAATTCAATCGATACAATATGAAAATCAGAAATTATGAACTGTTCAAGGTTCCGCCCCGCTGGCTTTTTTTAAAAATCGAAACCGATGAAGGCATTGTGGGATGGGGTGAACCGGTTATCGAGGGCCGGGCCGCAACCGTGAAGACAGCAGTGGATGAGCTGATGGAAAATCTGATTGGAAAAGATCCCTGCAATATTGAAGATCACTGGAATCTAATGTACCGCTCGGGATTTTACCGGGGCGGACCCATTCTGATGAGCGCGATTGCCGGCATTGATCAGGCACTCTGGGATATCAAAGGGAAATTTTACAATGCCCCCGTACATCAGTTGCTGGGCGGCAGGGTCAGGGATAAGATGCGGGTGTATTCGTGGATAGGTGGCGACAGGCCATCGGATGTAAGCGCGGCGGCAAAAAATATGGTAGATAAGGGATTCACCGCCTTAAAGATGAATGCAACGGAAGAACTTCAATACATCGACTCTTTTGATAAAATTGAACAGGCTGTGGAAAGAATGGCGGCCGTTCGCGAAGCCGTGGGTAAGTCGGTAGGCATTGGGGTTGACTTCCATGGACGGGTTCATAAGCCAATGGCAAAAATACTGGCTAAAGAACTGGAACCTTTTCATCCAATGTTTATCGAAGAGCCGGTACTACCTGAAAATAATGAAGCACTGCGGGAGATCGCCAATGCGGTGGCCATTCCGATTGCCACCGGCGAAAGAATGTTTTCGCGATGGGATTTTAAAGGCTTGCTTTCGGATGGCTATGTCGACATAATTCAACCCGATGTATCGCATGCTGGCGGGATTACTGAATGCAAAAAGATCATCTCGATGGCCGAAGCGTATGATGTAACCGCGGCGCCGCATTGTCCCCTTGGTCCAATCGCCCTTGCCTCCTGCCTGCAGGTAGATGCCACCTGCCATAATGTGTTTATTCAGGAACAAAGCCTGGGCATTCACTACAATCAGGTGAGCGATTTACTGGATTGTGTGAGCGACAAAAATATATTTTTATACAACAACGGGTTTGTTTCTATTCCGGAAGGACCCGGACTGGGTGTTGAAATAAACGAAGAAGAATTGAAGCGCCTGGCATCCATAGGCCATAACTGGCGTAATCCGGTTTGGCGTCATGAAGACGGAACTATTGCTGAATGGTAATAATTTTTCGTTTATAGATTGACGTTATTTTCGCCGGTATAGCTCTTGAAAAAAAACGGGGCTCCTGCTTGCGTATTCCGAATTAATTGATTTGTATGTCGTTTTTTATAAGTGTCGACTGGGGTACATCAAGTTTCCGGATCCGGCTGGTTCAGGCGGAAACCCTGATGGTTGCTGATGAAATCCAGAATGGATCGGGGGCGGCATCCAGTTTTCAGGAATGGAAAAACAGCGGCAATGCATCCCATAACAGAGCCGGTTTTTATATTCAAAAGCTGAAAGATCAGATTGCGATACTTGAACGAAAAAACTCCCTTTCACTGGCGGGAACCCCGGTATTGATTTCCGGTATGGCCAGTTCTTCCATTGGAATGCTTGAACTTCCTTACCGTGAAATTCCGCTGGCATCCAATGGATCTCAGTTCGGGGTTCAGGTGATTCCGGCGGATCCTAATTTCCATCATACCATATACCTGATCTCCGGTTTATCTTACGGCAGGGAAGTGATGCGGGGTGAAGAGACCATTGTTGCCGGCATTCCGGAATTGAGAACTGGGAACGAAACAATGGTGATCCTGCCCGGTACCCATTCCAAACATGTAACGGTAAAGGCGGGGATGATAAGCGCTATCCAAACCTATATGAGCGGCGAATTTTTTGAGCTGCTTTCCAACAAAAGTATTCTATCGGATTCGGTCGCCGGCAAAAATGCGGAATTTAATGAAGAAGCTTTTGAGGCAGGGGTGTCGGATTCGGACCAAAACCTGCTGAACACCGCCTTTCGCGTTCGGACCAATCGTTTATTTAACCGTTTCACCAGCGAAGCAAACCGTTCCTATCTTAGCGGGCTGATCATTGGAACAGAATTGAATTCCATAGCCAATAAAAAAATGGCGATTATTCTGGCATCTGAAGGTCAGATCCGGGATAATTATCTGCGGGCATTGAGACTGCTAAAAATAGATCTGGTTAATACAGCCGATATGAGTGAGGCGCTGGTTCGGGGGCAATGGATGATTTATCAGTCTAAGGTAGAAAATAACAATGTTCAGAATATATTGCAAGATTAATGAAGACGGGTTGGATTTACCAGCCGGCGCCTTTGGTATTGGTTTTAATCCGGCATAGCTTATCATTGGCCGTTATATACAAAACGGAACCATCTTCACCCCAGGCAAGATTGGCAGTTGGCTCGCCGGTATCAATCCTTCCCAACAATTTTCCCTTTGGATCTATTATCAAAACCCCGCCCGGTCCGGTAGCGAACAGGTTTCCGTGCTGATCCAGTTTTAAACCATCAGGAAGTCCTTTCAGGCCCTGCC
>JAEZAY010000385.1 GCA_023427575.1 Bacteroidota bacterium
CCTTTACATTACCCACGTCACTCATAAAACCGGTAACGTTATGTATATTGATCTCAGGCAATCCGCCGGCATTGGTAGAGATTACAGGAACGCCAGCGGCCATGGCTTCCAGCGCCGCGAGGCCAAAACTTTCGTATTCCGACGTTAAAAGAAAAAGGTCGGCAATGGCCAGGATATCTTCCATTTGCTCCTGCTTTCCAACAAAACGCGCTTCCTCAAAAATGCCAAGGTCGCGGCATAGGCTTTCTGCTTCCGATCTTTCGGGACCATCGCCAACAAAGAGCAAACGGGAAGGGACTTTTTTATTCACTTCGGCGAAAATCCGGATCACATCGGGCACTCTTTTGATCTTACGGAAATTTGAGGCGTGAAGCAGAATCTTCTCGCCATTGGGAGCGATCACTCTTCTGAAAGCATCAATGGGTTTTTTATTAAAGCGGTTTACATCCACAAAATTGTGAATCACTTCAATCTCCTTTTCGATCCGGAAGGTTTTATAAGTTTCATCGCGAAGATTTTCCGACACCGCCGTGATTGCATCACTTTGATTTATGGAAAAAGCAACAACCGGCGCGAAGGTTTTGTCTTTCCCTACCAGCGTTATATCTGTTCCGTGAAGGGTTGTTATCACCGGAATGTATTTGCCCAGCTTTTCCAGGATCTGTTTAGCCATATAGGCTGCCGACGCGTGCGGGATGGCGTAGTGAACATGAAGTATATCAATCCGGTTGTTAACGATCACATCCACCATTGTGCTCGACAATGCCGTTTCATAGGGAGGGTAATCAAATAGCGGATAGGTTGGAACCCGCACCTCATGATAAAATATATTTGCATTGAATTCGCTTAACCGAACCGGTTGCTGGTAGGTAATAAAGTGAACCTGATGTCCTTTGTCAGCCAATGCTTTCCCCAATTCCGTCGCAAGAACTCCGCTGCCTCCAAACGTTGGATAACAAACAATTCCAATCCGCATATAAGTCTTGAATTAATGCCCGAAGTTAAATGAATTTTTTAAAGGGCTTATGGTTCCGGCCCTTTCCGGAGCTATGTAAATCGGGGAAGTTTCGTTAAATTAATTTAACATTGATCTTTAAATACCTCATATGGGCAAATTTCTGTTTGTAACAATTACGGTGATCTTACTGATCCTTGGCGGTGTGGTTTACTGGCGCTATTACAGGGTTTTTGGCCGGGGCGTGAAAGCAGGCGAGCTGAATTACGTTGTACACAAAGGATATATATTTAAAACCTATGAGGGAAAGCTGATTCAGTCGGGATTTCGTTCGCGCACGCCCGGCGCCATTCAATCATACGAATTTGAATTTTCGGTTGAAAACGAGGAGATCGCCAACAAACTGATGCTCAGCACCGGCAAAGAAGTAGAGCTACACTACAAGGAATACCTTGCCTCCATTCCATGGCGGGGGTACAGTGCGTTTATTGTCGACAGCATTATTGCTATCCGCGAGCGCTGAGAACGGGTTCGGCCAGGAGGCAAAAAATGGCCGGCTTTTTATGGTAATCCGGTTTTTCCTTTCTCCAGTCGGCAATGCTGCGGGTGACAATTGATTCATCTGCCGCCGTTAAGTTGGCCGCCACACATAGCAGTGTGGATGGGCGGCAGTTTCTGATCAGCATTTCCAGCAGCGGGTTATTGCGATATGGCGTTTCAATAAAAACCTGGGTGCAGTTCATTTTTGCAGATTCTTCTTCCAGCTTGCGGATCGCTTTTAGCTTTTCCCCTGAATCGATGGGCAGGTAGCCTGAAAACCAGAATTGCTGGCCATTCATTCCACTGGCCATCAATGCGAGTAAAATGGAGTTTGGTCCAACCAACGGTTTCAGTATGGCCCCATAACGATGGGCAGCACCTGCCAGAATCTGTCCCGGGTCGGCAATACCCGGGCATCCGGCCTCACTGATAATGGCCGCATTTTCCCCTCTTTCAATGCATTGCTTTAGCTGATTGATAACAGATTTTTCTGCTTTATGGATGGGTATCCATTTATAATCATCGATCACCATTTCTTTCCAGATCGCTTTAAGGTACCGCCTCGCGGATCTTTCGTTTTCAACAAAAAACATCCTGCAGTCTTTTACCGCTTCCAGCACATAGGGCGGAATGGTTTGAAGCGAGTCTTCATGAAGAGGTGCAGGCACCAGGTATATAATAGGTCTTGCCATAAAAAATTTTAGCCTGATTCGGCCACCGCTGTGGGTTCATTGCCCGTGAGATTGTTAAAGCTGATGGTTGCCGCGATCACTGCATACGAAGGGGCAAGGATCCAGCCAATTATGGGAATGAGATGCATTAAATAAAATACCAGCCCGTTGCCAATAGCCAGGCCCTTGTGCTTACTGATGAAATCGATGCTTTGCGCGGCATTTAGCTTATAGCGTTCACAGTTATAGTCGAGCATGGAAAACCCGTAATAGTAACATTCTACAAAAAGCATGATCAGGGGGGTAATCCATCCCAGCAGGGGTACAAAGGAGAGGATCAGGATCGAAACGACATACACTGTTTGCCAGAGCGTGTTCCGCAGAGCCAGCAAAATTCCCCGGACTATATCTTTGAGCAGCTGCCCGAAACTGAATGGGAAATCGGTTCCGTTCATTATCGATTCCGTTTTTTCACTCAGGTACGCGAAGAGGGGTGAACCGATGATCAGAAATAAATATTTGAAAAGAGAAAAGTAGAAAAAGACCAGGATGATTCTTACCATGATGCCGCCCATCAGGAACAGGAAACTTAAAAATCCGCTCCCCTGCTGGTGCAGCCAGCGATCAATCCCCAGGCTGGCGCTTAAATAAGAAACGGCGGCATCGGCCGAACGGATAAAAAAATACATTCCTGTAACAAACAACAAACAATAAAGAATGCCGGGAATCAGGATCCATTTCCATAATCGGTGGGCCCGAATGAACCGATGCGCCCTGAAATATGAATCTATGGCTATGACAATCTCTTTCAGCAATAGCTTTTATTTATGGTTTCTCGCTTTTTTAGTTTATTTGTTATTTACGGATGCGGATCTCAAACTTAAGAAATATTCCTTGTCGAGCGGCCAATGAAAAAGCTGGATGCCTCCTTTTATAACCGGAATGATGTAACAGAAATTGCCCGGCAGTTGCTGGGCAAATTGCTGATAACCCAGATCGATGGCGTTCAAACCTCGGGACGCATTGTTGAAACGGAGGCCTATGCCGGTGAGGTGGACCGGGCTTCGCATGCCTATGGGGGCCGAAGAACAAACCGCACCGAAGTGATGTTTGGAAGGCCTGGTGTTGCGTATGTGTATCTCTGTTATGGCATTCATCATCTGTTTAATGTTGTTACCAACAGGGAAAATGTTCCGCATGCGGTGTTAATAAGAGCATTGGAGCCGGTAGATGGACTGGTGGATATGCTGATCCGCACAAAAAAGGCCAAAGCCGATGCAAGTCTGACCCGGGGCCCCGGCAATGTTTCCAGGGCAATGGGCATTCATACCTCACACAGCGGCACGGATCTGTATGGTGATCGGATTTATATTGCAGATGATGGATATATCCTACCGGAAGAAGCTATTATAGCTTCACCACGTATTGGTGTTGATTATGCGGGTCCGGATGCATTATTACCTTATCGTTTTTTTGTGGAAGGGAATATGTATGTAAGCGGAAAAAGAACGGTTCAAACCCCTAAAAAATAAAGATGGCTACAGTTTTCCGGAAAGATCAGGCAGGAATTATTGCGGGCATTTTGGTATTTTTTCTTCTGCTGTTGCTGAATCCTTTTGGAGTTGATCCGCTGGCAAATAAAACGCTGGCAATTGCCGGACTGATGGTTACCTGGTGGGTGACCGAAGCCATCCCAATGGCCATTGTTGCTTTATTGCCCATTCTGCTGTTCCCGATTATGGGCATTGCCACAATCAAAGAAACCTCGTCGGGTTATGGCGACTCAATCATATTCCTTTTTCTTGGCGGGTTTATGCTGGGCCTGGCAATCGAAAAATGGAACCTGCACAAACGCATTGCATTGAATATTGTCCGGCTAACGGGCACCAGCGGCAACCGGATCATACTCGGCTTTATCCTGGCAACGGGCTTATTAAGTATGTGGCTCAGCAATACGGCAACCACCATGATGATGTTCCCGATCGCGGCTTCGGTTATTCATGTAGTTAAGGAAAACCGGGCGGGGGAAGGCAATATTTCCAACTTTGCCGTAGCCATTATGCTGTCCATCGCTTACGCCTCCAATTTCGGAGGCATTGCCACCATTATCGGCACGCCGCCAAATGTGGCGTTTGTGGGATTTATCAGTGAAAAATATAATTATACCATTCAGTTCTCCGACTGGATGCTGATCTGTACACCCATTGCCATTCTCCTTTTATTGTCTTTGTATGTTGTAACCACCCGGATTATGTTCCGGAACAATCTGGCTGCTGATAAAACAACGCAATTGCATATCAGCGAAGAACTTTTAAAGCTGGGTCCCGTTTCCGATTCGGAACGAAGAGTGTTCATCATTTTTGTTTTTACTGCTTTATTGTGGATTACAAAAGATCTGATCAATACCCTTCAACTGGTACGGCTCGACGATACCATCATCGCGTTGATGGGCGCAATCGCATTGTTTATCTGCCCTGCCGGAGCTGCCGACCGCGAAAAGTCAAAACGGATTCTGGAATGGCCCGATACAAGCCGGATGTCGTGGGGAATTTTATTGTTATTCGGAGGCGGGATTGCCCTGGCCAGCGGTTTGGAAAAAGCCGGACTGATCGAAAAGCTCGGTTCCTGGATCGCTTCCGGATCGGGCAGTGGCGGCATCCTGCTTATCCTGGCCATTACCGTCGTTTCCATGTTTGTTAGTGAACTGATGAGTAATATCGCTCAGGTGATTGTTTTTTCGCCGGTTATCGCGGGAATAGCAGACGCGATGAATCTCAACCCCCTGATGCTCGGAATCCCAATGACCCTGGCAGCCAGTTGCGCCAGTATGATGCCCATGGG
>JAEZAY010000467.1 GCA_023427575.1 Bacteroidota bacterium
GTTGAATAGATCGGTACGTGCAGCCATGATCAGGAGCTTTAAAAATGATGTTTAGTTGGCGGAGTTCAATTCCGGGCACGAAAATACAGAATTCACCCGTGAACCCGCTCTATATAACGAATCCGGAAATTACGTTCCGCCCACCAGCCATAAAGATCTGCAGTTCAACCAGCCGTACTACCGGCGGTGTAGAACTAAAAACATTTAAAAAAAGAAAAGCGAATATGCAACATCACACTGAATGGCGTGTCTCTCAAATAACAACATTAAACTTTTCAAATTGGAGCTTACTGCGAACATTGCCCGGGATGAATGGGTGGAGCGTTGCAAGCGGGGTGAAAGTCTGGGTTTTGAAACTATTTACAGGCAGTATTCGAAGGCGATGTATAATACAAGCCTGCGAATTCTCAACAACCGCTCCGACGCGGAAGATGTGCTGCAGGAGGCTTTTCTGGACGCGTTCCGGTCGCTGAATGATTTTCACTACCGTTCCAGCTTTGGAGCCTGGCTGAAAAGAATTGTGATCAACAAATCCATCAACGCATTGCGAAAACGGAAAATGTTGTTTGTTGAGATTGAGGATTCCAAACTGGAAAGCCTGCCAGATAATGATGCATCGCAGGATGAAGAAGAATTGCAATTGAAGGTGGTAGAAGTAAAGCGAATGATGATGAATTTACCCGATGGTTACAGGGCCGTATTAAGCCTCTACCTGCTGGAAGGATATGACCAGGAAGAAATATCGGAAATACTGGGCATTACGCATAATACCGTTCGCACCCAGTATCTGCGTGCAAAGCAAAAATTAGTGAAACTCTTAAAAGGAGGATTATCATGAGTACCCCTTTAGAACGTTTTATTCGAAATCATCGCGATGATTTTGATACCGATCAACCAGATCCACAGTTATGGAAAAGGCTGGAGAATAAAATGCACTCCAAACCAAAATCCGGTTCCCTGTTTTTTATGTCTGCTTCTAAATGGATTGCCGCCGCTTCTTTTCTCCTGATCAGCGGGTTGGTAATAATTTACCTGCTGAACAAACCTGTAAATAACGAGGGAGCTAAACCGGTTGCCGGCGGTAACACCATCGACCAGCAGGAACTGATAGCTGATATTAATCCCCGTTATGCAAAAGAACTGTACCATTTTACACAACTGATCGAGCTTAAACAACATGAGCTGAACCAGATCCGGGAAGATGAACCCGAACTTTATAAAAAATTCCTGGATGATATTACCAGGCTCGACAGCTCCTATAACAACCTGCAAAAACAATTGCCGGTTAATCCAAACCGCGAACAACTACTGGAAGCAATGATTCAGAATTTACGACTGCAGACGGATCTGCTGAATCAGCAACTTCTTATCATACAGAAAATAAAACAATTAAAAACAAATCAGAATGAAAATTCAAGCAGCATATAAAACCGTTCTTCTTTGCGTGTTCCTATTAGCTACTGTCGGCGTATTCGCCGGTGATGATCCCGACACGGAAAAGACAAAAACCTATACAAAAACCTATTCGCTGCAGCCAGGTGACGGAGTGTCTGTTACGAATCAGTTTGGAGATGTGCGTATCAGTACCTGGAATAAAAATGAAGTGAAAGTTGATGTTACCATCAGCGCTCGTTCCAGCTCGGAAGAAAGGGCCCAGGAGATCCTCGACAATATTGAAATTGAAGCCGGCAAAAGCCCGGGCGGAGTCTGGTTTAAAACTGAAATGGCAAACAAGGGTGTGAAAGGAAAAAGCAATAATCAATATAAGAACGAAGGATTCAGCATTCACTATACCGTATCTATGCCATCCGCAAATGCTCTGAAAATCCAGAATTCTTTCGGTTCAACCTATGTTCCCGATATGAATGGAGAAGCCGATATCACTTCAAAATTCGGCAGCCTCGAAGCCGGCAATCTTCCGAAAGTCAAATCAATCCTTGTTGAATTTGGCAGCGCGGAGATCAAAAGCATACACGATGGAAAACTGGTAATAAAATTTTCCAGCGCCGTAGTTCACAAACTTACCGGCTCGGTAAATGCCGTACTGGAACACAGTAATTCGGTTAAAATGGGCGTTGATAATTCGATCAGCGACCTGAATGTGAAAAATAATTTTTCTACCCTTTACCTGGATGTCAGTAAAAACCTGGGCGCACGTTTTGAGATTCAAACTCATTTTGGCGATTTCTCCAATCAATCCTCCTTCGCCATCAATCAGGAAAACGAAGATTCAGAACAGCGCGGCCCCCGATTTGATCACAAATACAGCGGTTCTAACGGAAATGGACAGGTGAAAATGAAAATCAAATCCGAATTTGGAAAAGTGATTGTTGGCCATAACCTTCCGATGAATCTTGAAAAGAAGGAAAAAGACCGGAAACAGACCAGAACAGTCTGATGATCAGGAAATCTAAATTCTGTTTTCCGGGATCAAAATTAAGAGTCAAAGAAAAGTATTGACCCTTTTATACTGCCCGGAAATTCAGCAAGTACTGACCCATCAGCGTTTTCATATTTTCATGATATTCCATTGCCACAGATCTAGCTTTCTCGGCAAAATCTTCGCGGGAAGAAGCAAAAATAATTGCCCGGCTCGCGTTCACGAGTAAACCGATATCGCTGGTCATTGCCTGGTGGGAGATTTCTTCGAGACTTCCACCCTGTGCGCCCAATCCGGGTACCAGGTAAAAATGATCGGGAGTAATCCTGCGGATCCTGGCAAACTCGCCGGATTGGGTTGCTCCAATTACAAACATCAACTTGTCTGAACTTCCCCAGGCCGAAGCTGTATTTAAAACTTTTTCATACAGATACTCGTTTCCGCTTTTCTGCAATTCAAAATCGGCAGCACCCGGGTTGGAAGTAAGTCCTAATAGAATCGTCCATTTATCGCTGTATTCGAGAAATGGCTTTACGCTGTCGGAGCCCATATATGGAGCCACTGTAATGGCATCAAAGTTCAGGACTTCAAAAAAAGCTTTTGCATATTGTGCCGAGGTATTTCCGATATCGCCTCTTTTTGCATCGGCGATGGTGAAATGTGATTTTGGAATATAATTCACGGTACGTTCCAGCGTTTCCCAACCCTTTACACCCCGCGACTCATAAAAAGCCGTATTGATCTTATAGCTTACACAGTGCGCTTTTGTTGCATCGATCAACTGTTTATTAAATTCAAATACGGGATCGGCGAATGATAATAAATGTTTGGGGATTTTATCATAGTCCGAGTCCAGGCCTACACAGAGATACGATTGCCTGGTTCGAATATTTTTAATCAGTTCTTGTCTGTTCATATTATTTTTTTTCAGAGCTGCTTCAGCGCTTTTCGAAAAACATCACCAAAAATCCAGATCTCCTCAAAGCGGTTATATAGTGGAACAGGAGCGATCCGGATCACATCGGGTTCGCGCCAGTCCGCAAAGATACCGGCCTCTGTAAGTTTGTCAAAAACTTCCTTTCCGTTTTCAAACATCCGCAGCGAAACCTGCGAACCTCTTTTCGCCGGATCTTCCGGCGTTAAGATTTCGAACGAATGGCCCGATGCCTCTGCACGGATCTCGTGAAGAATATAAAACAGATATTCCTGCATCAGCCGGCTTTTGCTCAGGATCCTTTCCATTCCCGCGGCAGTAAAAATTTCAAGCGAGGCATCCAGACAGGCATATAAAAGAATCGATGGAGTGCTTAGCTGCCAGCCCGTAGCGCCGCGATCGGGGGTAAATCCTTTCTGCATCAGGAACCTTGACTCTTTTTTATAGCCCCACCATCCGGCCAGCCTTTTGATCTCCGGATCATTTATATAACGTTCATGTATAAATGCAGTAGCAATCGCACCGGGACCTGCGTTTAAGTATTTATAATTACACCAGCAGGCAAAGTCTACATTCCATTCGTGCAATTTTAATTCCACATTACCGGCCGCATGGGCCAGGTCGAAACCAGCTTTCGCGCCAACCGTTTGAGCCGCTTCCGTAATTGCCCTTATATCGAACAACTGGCCGGTATAATAATTCAGCCCCCCAAAAACCACCAGGGCCAGCTCATCGCCGGTTTTGTAAATAGCCTCCAGAATATCTTCTTCGCGAAGGAAGGCTTCCTTTTCACGGGGGCGGATTTCTATGATAATTTCCTCCGGATCAAGATTCAGATGTTTTATAAAAGTTTCCAGCACATACTGATCGCTGGGAAAAGCTTTCGCCTCGCAGATAATCTTTTTACGCTTACCGAGGGCTGTGTAAAAGCTTACCAGCAAAAGATGCAGGTTAACTGAAAGCTGGTTCATTACCACCAGTTCCGATGGCAATGCACCGGCAATCGGTTGCAGCGATTCTGCAAGTTTATTGTGGTAGTCGAGCCAGGGACTTTCACCTTTGAAAAAAGATTCTACTCCCAGGGAACTCCACTGCCGCAATACATTCTGAATGGCGTGATTAGTACCTTCCGGCTGCAGGCCGAGCGAGTTGCCCAAAAAATAGATCAGCTCGCGGTTGCCCGATTTTGGGATCAAAAATTTTTGCCGGAAAGATCTTAACGGATCCCGATCATCCAGTTCAAGCGCATAAGCATGGGTGTTTATCATGATGAACCTCCCTTATATGGTTCCGGTTCTCCCTCCATCTACGGGAATGCTGACCCCATTTACATAGGAAGCCGCCGGCGAGGCCAAAAATCCGACAACAGCGGCGGTTTCCGCAGCCTTGCCAAATCGTTTCATCGGAATATCACTGACCATAGATTTTTTTACTTCTTCTTCCGAAATTCCTTTTTCAGAAGCTTTCAGTTCAATCAGGCTTTTTAATCTTCCTGTTTCGGTATAACCCGGCAGAACATTATTTACGGTTATTCCGAATTCACCTAATTCAAGCGACAATGTTTTCGCCCATGAGGCTACTGCGCCGCGGATGGTATTGGAAACACCGAGGTTGGGCAGCGGAGTTCGAACAGAAGTGGAAATAATATTGATGATCCGGCCATAAGAAGCCGAGCGCATGCAGGGTATCACAGCCTGCGTAAGCAGATGGCTGGAAATCAGATGTTGATTAAAGGCAGATAAAAAAGCGTCTTCACTGGCTTCGGTGATGGGGCCGGCCGGAGGACCACCGGTATTATTCACTAAAATATGAATGCTAAACTCGCTGCAGATTTCATTGATCACTTCTTTCACCTGCCAGGGACTTGAAAAGTCGGCAACGCGGTACTGATGTTTCTGATCGAATTTTGCGGAAAGTTGGGGAATGATTTCCTGTAATACCGCTTCATTGCGGGCCAGCAGGAAGCAGCGGGCGCCCTGTTCAGCAAATACCCTTGCTATAGCCAGACCGATGCCTTGCGTACTGCCGCAGATCACCGCATTTTTGCCTTCAAGAGATACATTCATTGGTAATGTTTAGTATTATTTACATTACCTATAAAGATAGGGAGTTGAAAAGATTCCTCCATCAGGAGTTTTAGTTGAACAAATGCGGGAAATCGGTGATGATACCGTCAACCCCCAATTCCTTCAGCATATTGATCATATTCCGGTCATTCACAATCCAGGGGATCACCTTAATGCCTTTATTGTGGCATACAGTAACCAACTCAGGATCTACCAGTGAATAATGCGGGCTAATTACCTGCGGAACAAAACCCAGTTCATCAATAATATGATCGACCGATTTCAGTTCCGACTGGTCAACCAGCAGGGAAGTGCCGATGTCGGGATGATGACGGTTGAGATGCTGCAGATGCGGCAGCTCGAAAGATTGTACACTGACTCTTTCCACGATGGATTTTTCGTAAACGAGGTTTATAATCTGATTCAGGGATGAAGCAGATAACTGCATTGAATTTGGTTCCGAGGATGAGTTTGGCTGCACTTCGATGGTATAGGCCGGCAAATCAATTCCGGAGCTGGCAACATAATTTTCAACCGAATCGATCAAAGCGCCAAGCAGGGGCTTCCGGTGAGTATAACCCTGATGGGTAACCGGATTATGCGAAATCAGGATCTGGCCACTGTCGGAAACCATTACCTCCATTTTTATGGTAGTAGCTCCTTCTCTCAGCGCGGAATAGATAGCATGAAAGCTGT
Organism: Bacteroidota bacterium; assembly: GCA_023427575.1. Lineage (GTDB taxonomy): Bacteria > Bacteroidota > Bacteroidia > Chitinophagales > Chitinophagaceae > Flavitalea. The sequence goes on from JAEZAY010000467.1 coordinate 6,077, forward strand.
TGCCGGAAGAATCGGGCCCGGGGCTGCGATGCGCTTTAACAA
>JAEZAY010000524.1 GCA_023427575.1 Bacteroidota bacterium
CGGATTTCTTCCGAGGCCCGGGGTATACATTTTACCCGGGAACCAATGATTATCTGATGCCAGTACATCAACCCGGCCTGCATGAAGTTGAAGCTCAATTTTTGAGTTACGGCTTTCTCTCATGAAGTTTTAAGCCTGCTGCTTATTGGTTCTTTCATCATAAAAACCACTGGAGATTGCCAGGCGCTTGATCTCCAGAAACAGGCTGTTGAACCTTTCCACACTGGATGGCTTTACATAATAAGTATAAGCGCCATTACTCAGCGCCTGCTGTTTGTCCGCTTCGCGATTGGAGGTGGAAAGTACAATGATAAACGTAGGTGCATCCGGAAATTCTTTTTGAATATTGGCAAGGATTTCCATACCGCCCAACAGGGGCATATTCCAGTCTAAAATCAGCATCGAAGGGCTGCCGCTTGCGAGAAACTCGCGGTAGAATGTCCAGAATGCAGGCGCGGAATTAAAAAGCTGGATCTTATTGATAAAACCACTGCCCCGGATCGAATCTTCAATGAAATACAAATCATCATCATCGTCATCTACTACAAAAACAGCAACCAGTTCAAAACGCATAATTGTCCAATTGGTCTTCAATAGAATTGTCCATTCTTTATATGCAAAAATCAACCCCGCCTATTGGGCGGGGTTTTGAAGAAAACAATAGAATAAATTACACAGGATGACCTTAGTCGAAGTCGAAAAAATCACCCAGAAACCCTTTTTTCTTTCTTGGATGATTATACGAATGTTTCTTATAATCATCGCGATAGCCTGGAGGCTGATTATAACCAGGCTGCTGATTGTATCCGGGTTGTTGATTGTTAGGTGAACCCTTTAGTTCATTTTCGGCAGCCTTTTCAATTATTTTGTCCAGTTCGCCCTTATCGAGCCATACCCCACGGCATTTCGGACAATAGTCAATCTCAACTCCATTTCGTTCACTCATAAGTAAAACTTCGTCGCAATTCGGACAATTCATGATCTAAAATTTTGATTGAAATTACGATAAACCGGAAAGCAACCGGGAAGCAAAATGCGGCCGGCCAATATCCGAATAAGCATTAAAAATTCTGCCAGGAACCGGCCTCTTTGAATATTTAATCACTGTTTAACCCACTTTTTCAAAATACTGCATCAGGTGCGCGCGCATTTTGTTCCTGAATTCTTCGGCGGTTCCATGTTTAAGGATCTCGTAAAGCACCCGGTGCGAGACATAACTGCCATTCAAAGGCTGGGTTCTGAAAATCAATCCATTATTTACATAGTTGAAAACCGGCATCAGCATATTCTGAAATCGTAGAATGGTATTATTTCCGGAAATGGTGTACAGCATGGAATGGAACTGCACATCGTAATTCATTTTTTCAATCGGATCTTCGGTGGCTTCTTCGCTGATGACGATCTCTTCCAGATCGCGCAAACTTTCTTCTGTTTTTTTCAAAAACACGATATCGCCAATTCCCATCTCTATAACCAGCCTCATTTCAAAAATCTCCTTCATGGTCTGGCCATCCAGCAATTTGGCATTCATAACCCTGCTCATATTTCCCAATACATCGGGCTGAGTGATCACCATGCCGCGGTTTTTACGGGAGCTGATTATTCCCAGCAGCTTAAACCGCGATAATGCTTCGCGGATAGCAGTACGACTAACCCCCAGGGCCTTTGCCAGATCGGTTTCCTTCGGAACCGGATCTCCGGGCTTGAAGTTTTCGTTTTTGAAATATTCTTCCAGTCTGTTTTGAATCTTATCTACCTGCGTCAGGTATTCGATTGGCTTTAACTTCTCGAAAATGGGTTTATTCATGTTTGCTGTTTCCAGGGTTCCAAAAATACCCAATTTATCGGTATGTAGGACATATTCTAATTTTGGATCCACTTTGTTTTCAGTTTAAGGAAAAAAGAAAATAACCTGCCTTAAATCAAATTTGGCGGTTCAGAAAAAATCCCTAATTTCAATATGTCATACATATTTATTTTTTAAAAAATTATCCTGAATGAGACAAATCGCCTGTTTATTTGCCATTTCGTTATTGATTGCGGGATGCAGCTCCCAGAAGGCTCAGAACAAAGCCCCGGATAAGGAACTTGTACTAAAACTATCGCCGGGCAACGATAATCCCCGGAACAGCGAAGGTGATTTTGTGACTCTGAAAGACGGGCGGATCCTGTTTGTTTACAGCCGCTACACCGGCACTTCTTCCAGCGATCACGGCACTGCTTTTCTGGCCGGCCGCTATTCATCTGATGGGGGAAGAACCTGGACCAGCACCGACGAAGTGATCGTTGAACAGGAAGGAAAAATGAATGTGATGTCGGTTTCATTGCTTCGCCTTCAGAATGGCGATATCGCCCTTTTTTATCTGAAGAAGAACTCCACTTCGGATTGCATTCCTTTGATGCGGACATCGAAAGACGAGGGCAAAACCTGGTCGGCGCCCGTTACCTGCATCACCGATAAAGAGGGATATTTTGTACTGAATAATGACCGGGTTATTCAATTGTCGAACGGCCGCCTGCTGATGGCTGTAGCATTGCATCAAACACCTCAGGAAAACAAGTGGTCGAACGCTGCCCGCTTATACAGTTATTATTCGGATGATAATGGCCAGAGCTGGAAACCCGGCGGTGAAGTGGCAAACCCCGATAAGATTGTGATGCAGGAACCAGGTGTTATTGAATTAAAGAATGGAGATATTATGATGATCATCCGTGCCAATCCGGGGGTTCAGTATAAATCGTACTCCAGCGACAAAGGACTAACCTGGACGCCTTCAGAACCCACCAATATCAAATCACCATTATCTCCGGCAACCATTCAGCGAATTCCTTCCACCGGCGACCTGCTGATGGTTTGGAACAATAACGGCGGCGAGGTAGAAGCCATGAAAGGAAAACGGACCCCGATGACCATAGCCATTTCCAAAGACGATGGAAAAACCTGGCAGCATCAACGCGACCTCGAAACCGATCCGGATGGCTGGTATTGTTATTTCGCCATGCATTTTACCGGCAAACATGTGTTGCTTGGGTACTGCGCGGGAAGTCAATCGCAAAAAACACATCTGAGCGTTACAGATATCACCCGTTTGTCGCTGGATGCATTATATAAAAACTGATTTTTTTGAACTAAACTGCAAGCATGTTCACGAGAAGAAGTTTCGTAGAAAAAATATTAGCAGTCAGTACCCTTCCTGCCCTGGTATCAACCGGGGCAAGGGGTGCGGCTTTTTCCGGATCCGGAAATCGAAGTGAAGCCGAAGATCTGAAAGCCATTCAGCGTTTGCTGGCGGGTAAAGAGCCTTTAAAATGGGTATTTGCGGGCGATAGTATAACGCAAGGCGCCAAACATACCTTCGGTTACCGGTCCTATCCCGAAATTTTTGCCGAACGGGTTCGCTGGGAATTAAGACGGGTGCGGGATCTCATCATTAATTCAGCTATCAGCGGCAATACATCGGCAGATATCCTGAACGACTACGAATGGCGGATCGGTCAGTTTAAACCCGCGGTGGTTTCTGTTTTTGTTGGCACCAACGATTCTGCAGTTAGTCGCCAGATCAGTCCTGAAAAGTTTCGTCAGAATCTGGATGCCATAATTAATAATCTCCGAGCCGGCGGCGCCATTCCGATACTTCATACACCATCTATCGTTATTACAGAAAAGGCGGTGGGAAGAGAAAGCCTGCCGGAATATGTAAGAACAATTCGTGAACTGGCAGCTGAAAAAGGAGTAATACTGGTTGACAACTGGGACTACTGGCAAAAAACCGCCATCGAGTCGCCCGAAGCGGATTTGTACCGTGTATGGTTGAACGATGAATTGCATCCTAACGGCAAGGGACACCTGGAAATCGCCCAGTTGTTGTTTAAAAAATTATCCATTTTTGATCCGCAGAGTTTTACCGGCGGCAGCGCCCCTTTTAAATGAGCTACTTCAAAACATATCAGTTTAATTCCGGAACAGAAGGGCCTCATCTTTTGATTACAGCCGGTGTGCATGGCGATGAATACGAACCTATGCTTGCTGCCGCCGATCTTTGCAAAACGATTGAAGGGCAATTAACCGCCGGAAAGCTGACCATTGTTCCGGTTGTAAATGAACCCGCATTCATGAATGCCGGCCGCTGCGGTCCGGATGGACGCGATCTGGCCCGTACCTGCCCTGGTAAAGAGAGAGGTTCGGAAACGGAAATGATTGCTGCTGAGATCAGTAAATTAATCCGCCGTTCGGATTATTATATTGATATGCATACAGGTGGTTTGATCTACGAGATTTTCCCCCTGGCCGGCTATATGCTGCACAGTTCCGGTCAGGTTCTGGAAAAGCAGCAAATGATGGCGAAAGCTTTCGCGCTGCCATTGGTTTGGGGCACCGATCCTTTTGCCGAAGGAAGAACTTTATCGGTTGCCCGCGATGCCAATGTGCCAGCCATTTACGTAGAATATGGAGGCGGGCGGAAAATCGGATCCGAAATCAGAAGAGCCTATCTGCATGGTTGTTTAAATATTTTATCGGCGCTCAAAATGATTCCGGCTGAAAATGCTTTTGTTCCGGAACCGGATTTTTGGGTAGAAGATTACCGGCTTAATAACGGTCATCTGCAATCGAAGATGCCATCGCCGGCATCCGGAATCTTTGTTCCGGCGCAAAGTCCCGGATCTTTCCTGAAAGAAAATGAACTGTTCGGAACGATTCATGATCCTATTACCGGATCCGAAACCACTGTAGATGCAGGAATGGATGGAATGGTCTTGTTTATCCGCACCCCCGGCCGAGTTGGACCTGGTGAGTCGCTTGGAGGCATTTTACCAATTGCTCCCGGAGAAAAAAAGAAAGTTTTTAAAGACTGAACAAATTAACGAATCGGGTTGATTCGAAAATAAAAATATGAACGGCAGAAAACTGGCAGTTATTACAGGAGCTTCGCGGGGGATCGGAAAGGCAGTTGCTTTTCGTTTTGCTTCTGAACAGTACGATCTTGTTCTGGTGGCTACCAACCGGGATGAACTGCAGAATCTATCGGAGCAGCTTCAGTCGGCATTTGGCATAAACGCCCTGGCAATAGCCGGCGATCTTCAGGATCCCGGATTTGTAAAAGAGGTTATTGCACTAACTGAAAAAAAATTCGGCCGCATCGATGTGCTTGTAAATAATGCCGCATGGCGAAGCATTGAAACCATGCGAACGATGAATCTTGAAACCTGGGAAAAGACCATCCGGATTTGTTTGACGGCGCCGGCGTTTTTAGCCAGGGATGCGGCGGCACTGATGGAAAAAAATAAAACCGCCGGAGTGATTGTAAATGTATCCAGTGTTATGTCGCAGCGCGCGGGGGGATATAGTCCTGCATACATCGCCTGTAAAGGCGCCCTCGAAAGTTTGACGTATGAGCTGGCGGTTACCTATGGTAAACAGGGGATCAGGGTGGTTTGTGTTCAGCCCGGCAATGTAGCTACTGATATGAGTGCCGATTATGAAGATGCGCAGGGGAATAGCATCACTGAAACAGTGAATGCGTATATGGCCGACATGACGCCCTTATCCGCATCGGCCAGGCCCGAAGAAATTGCGGAAGGAATATTCTGGCTGGCCAGTGAAAAAGCTTCTTTTATAACGGGAACCAGTATTCTTATGGACGGCGGGTTCCGCCATAATTTCAACAGTTATTCCATCAAAAAAAATCAATTCCCCAACGAGTTTTGAAATCGATCTGGAAATATGAATCCTTGCTATCGCCGGTAGAATCCGAATCCCGGGTTTTACTGGGCGAAGGCCAGACCCCGATGGTAAGGTCAAGATCTATCGGAAAGGAGATAGGCATCGAAAATTTATACTTCAAACTGGAGCATCTCAATCCTACGGGATCGTATAAAGATCGTTTTGCCGCAAAATTCATCAGCATATTAAATCAACGGGGCATCCAATGCTGTTTTTCCACTTCCAGCGGCAATACAGGGGCTGCACTGGCGGCTTATAGTGCGGCAGCAAAAATTCGCTGTGTAATGGCAATCGTAGATGGCGCGCCGGAAGAAAAGCTAAACCAGATCCGGGTTTATGGGGCTTCCACATACATGATTAAAGGCTTTGGAAAGGATATAAAGGTTACCAATGAGGTATTCGATCTGCTGGAATCCACAGCTGCATCGCTGGGGGTTCCGCTTCCCATAAGTTCTTATAGTTATTGCAGCGAAGGAATGGAAGGAGTGCAAACCATTGCCTATGAAATTATGGAGGATGATCCGGAGGTAGAACATATATTTTGCCCGGCTGGGGGCGGCGGATTAACGCTGGCAATGGCGAAGGGCGTTTTACGTTATGGAACAAGTTTTTCCAGACAAATGCCAAAAGTGCATTGTGTTCAGCCGGAAGGAAATGATACAATCGCTTCGGCCATTCGAAATAATCAGCCGCCAAAAGCGGTAGCGCATTCTGAAACAAAGATCAGCGGTCTACAGGTTCCGGGTGTACTGGATGGCGCCGAACTGGTAAAAGTTTGTGCTCAGTTGAAGGGCAACGGCTATGTGATAAGGGATGAAGAAGCGTTTGCATTTCACCGTAAGCTGGCGCTGGAGGAAGGAATTTTTTGTGAACCGGCAGGAGCGGTTGCCCTGGCAGGTGCTGCTCTTGCTGCTCGTTCGGGGGAATTAAAACCGGGAGAACCGGTGGTTTGCCTGGTTACCGGCAGTGGATTTAAAGACATGAAATCAGCATCTCAATTTTTTCATACAAACAAAACAGAAATACTCGGCAGTGCCGACCAATTGATCGAAGTATTAAATACTTAAAATAAAACGCAATGAATCATTCAGTAAAATCCAATCCTTATCATGGTGTATGGCCCGCGCTTTTTACTCCGGTTGATAAAGAGGGTAAACTTAACAGCAGGGAATTAGAGAAACTTATTGAAATGCTGGTTGGTCAGCAGGTGGACGGGCTATATCTGCTGGGTTCAACGGGACAGGGATTTTTATTCACCGAACAGGAAAGGATGCGTATTGCCGAGGAAACCATTGCCATTACCAACAAAAGATTACCGGTAATGGTACAGGTAGGGGCTTTGAATACGGAAGAATCGGTGCGACTTGCAAAACATGCTTACAAAGCAGGAGCCGATGCCATCTCTTCAGTGGGCCCAATTTATTATCATTCCACAGTTGAAATGGCGGTGCAGCATTATTATAAAATTGCTTCCGCATCCGGGCTTCCCTTTTTTCCTTATCAGATTGGCGCAAAAGCCTCCGATGAACTGATTTACCGCATTGCCGAAGTTCCTAATATCGCGGGAATGAAGCTGACAACCGTCAATCTTCTTGAGATCAGTTCCATATATGAAAAGGGCAGAAAAGACTGGAGCCTGTTCAGTGGTGCCGATGAGCTGATGTGTCACGCGGCGCTTTGTGGAACTGCAGGCGCTATCGGTACAACGTATAATCTGGCTGGTATGACCTGCAAAAATATCCGCCAGGGCTTTTTAAATGGTGAAGTGGAGGCGGCCAATGGGTTTATGCTTTCGCTGCAGCGCATCATTGAAAAAGTGATGCCTTATATTCTGAGCTTTTTCAGAAGGGCGATCATTCTGCGCCATAATATTGATATCGGCGAACCTAAGCCACCATTACTTGCACCGCCCTTACCCATCAGCGACGATGAGGTGATGGAACTTGTAAACGAACTGGAATCGTATAACGAAAAGCTGCAAACGATTTCTATTAAATTATAACAGGTAAAATCCACATATGTCAGAAATAAAAGTAATTCAGGGCAGTTCAGTCCCTAAATCGAATCTTCCCTTTTCCCCTGCCATTCAGGCTGGTGATTATTTATTTGTATCCGGACAGGCATCTGTTGATCAGGAAGGAAATATTGTGAATGGCAGCTTTAGGGAAGAATGTAAACGATCATTTGAAAACGTTCGCAGTATTCTGGCGGCTGCCGGACTGGATTTTACAAACGTTGTTCAGGTAAGAAATTACGTGGGTAGTCAGGAATATCTTTCAGAGTTCAATGAAATTTACCGCGAATATTTTTCCGCACCCTATCCCGCCCGGACAACCATCATGGGATGCCTCGGCACTTTATTGAAATTTGAAGTGGATGTGGTTGCCTATATAAAGAAATAATCATGGCATTGAACATTGCAATCCTGGGCATTTATCATGAATCAAATACCTTTATTCAAACACCCACCACCCTGGCTGATTTTGAAAAAGGACATTGGTTCCACGCGGACCAGATCCTGGACGAATACCGCCATTCATTTCATGAGATCGGCGGCATGATCGCGGAACTGGAGGCTCACGATGTAAATATCGTTCCTGTTTTTTTTGCTGAAGCCACGCCAGGCGGAATAATTGCAGCCGATGTAAGTGATGCTCTCATTGAACAAATGTTTAATAGCCTCGACAAATGCGGGCCGGTAGATGGATGCCTGGCCGTTGTTCATGGCGCTGCGGTCAGTGAAAATCATCGCGATCTGGACGGGTACTGGCTTTCCCTGCTTCGGGAGCGGATGGGAGCGGATCTTCCCATAGTTGGCACCCTCGATCCTCATGCCAATGTAAGTCAGCGAATGGTGGAATCAACCAATATACTGGTATCGTATTCAACCAATCCTCATACCGATCAATTCAATACCGGCAAAAAAGCCGCGGCCTTTTTGATGCAGATGATCCGGACTGAAATTGATCCGGTTCAACAATTATTTTCTTCGCCGGCCGCTATCAGCATCGAACAGCAATACACGGGCGCAAATCCCTGCCGCGCACTATACCAGTTTGCGGAAGAGTTGCGTAGCAATGGACACTTGTTGCATATCTCCATCAACCTCGGTTTTCCTTATGCCGATGTAAATGAAATGGGTACCTCATTCATTGTAGTTGCCAATAAGCCCGGACAGGCCATTACGGAAACCGGCGCTAAACTCTGCACTTATATGGATGAAAACCGGATGAATTTTATTGGTAGCAAAATGGACCCGGAAAGCCTGCCCGCCAAAATCCGGAATGCTGAAAGGCCGGTGCTATTGCTCGATATGGGAGATAATGTAGGAGGGGGAGCGCCGGGAAACAGCACCTGCCTGTTTAAAATATTTGACGCAAATTCAGAATATCGCTTTTTTATAAGCTTATACGATCCGGCGGCTGTGCATAACTGTTATGAACACGAAATAAATGATCATTTTGAACTGAGTTTAACGGATGACCAATTGCAGCAGCCATTGGTAGTTAAGGTTAGACTGATTCAAAAGTGCAGGGGTAATTTTACCGAAGCGGAACCGAGGCATGGAGGTCAGGTTCATTATGATATGGGAAATATTGCTGAAGTTGAAACGGAAACCGGAAATACGATTTTACTGATGTCGAACCGGATTCCACCTTTCAGTCTGCGGCAACTGACCAGCTTTGATATTAACCCGGCCAATTATGATTTAGTGGTGGCAAAAGGGGTTATAGCGCCCATCGCAGCCTATCAATCGGTATGTAAAACAATCATTCAGGTTGATACTCCCGGAACAACCAGAGCCGATATGACTGCCTTCGAGTATAAATACCGGCGCCGGCCTTTGTTTCCTTTTGAAGGCTGAGAATGGATGGTTTAGAAATCTGCCAGATGGGAAACTGATTCTAAAATAATGTACCGGACATGACACCAGCTATGCCATATATTCCAGTTCCATTTTATACCGAGGGTCCGGCAATGGATGAATTAGGGAATCTCTATTGCACTACGCTTAGTGGAGCTTCGATACTGAAAAT
>JAEZAY010000533.1 GCA_023427575.1 Bacteroidota bacterium
TTCTTTTTTTCTTCCGCTGCCCCTGGATACATTTAGCCGGACACTAACGGTTTCGAATCCCATACCTGAAACCGCTGATCTTCTGGCCGCCGGAATTTTTCCCATTCCGATTTTGTTAAGGGATGAATGGCTTTCAGGTTTGAAATGCTTTGCAGATCGGGCCGATACGGATGATACCATGATCCGGTAGTATGCACGGGAATTAATGGAATTTCCTTTTGCAAACAGAGGTACGACATATATCCGTCTTCCGAAAAACCACAATGTATCCCATTTAGAAATCCCATTGCTTTGATTTCGGTTAATGCCTTTTTTCCAATGCCATATATTCCGCCCTGCAGATGAGGCACAAGCGCTTCGGGTTTATGATTGTATTGTTTCGATCCTTCCAGTTCCCAAAAAGATCCCACATCATTTACCGAGCGGTATTCGATCGTGCCGGCCGCCGCACGGGCATTGGAAAGCAGGTCTTCCATTTCCAGATAAAAACCGGGGTCAATAATATAGGCATCGGTATCTGCTTTGATGACATAATCGAAATGTTTACCCAGTTCGGTAAAATATTTCCAGATGAAAAAATTAAACGCTGAACCCTCCTGGTAATGATCTTCCCAGTTTCCATGTTTGCTTCTTCCGGAATGCAGGTAATTCCAGTTATTATCTGAACATAGTTGCCTGGTACGGCTGATTTCAGTTTCTTCAAAATTATCATCCACCACTGTTACCTGGATACTGCTGGTCAGTTCCGGCCGGCCGGCAAAATTTTCTTCCAGTAAATCCGAATCGCGGAATGTTGGAATGAATAAACTTCCATTGCCTGTTTTTCTTTTCCTCGTTTTCGTAGCGCGAAGCGGAAAATCCGTTTTAATTACCTTCCAGATACTGCCGCCTGCCAGTTCAAACTGCCCGTAAAAGTAAAAATTCACCGCCCGGCAAACGCCTTCTTTAAAGGTAAAATCATGACCACATAATATACCGCCGGTTCGGATTTTTTTCCACCAGGTTTCGATATCGGCGCAAACGGATTCATAACTGTGATCGGCATCTATGAAAACCAGGTCAAGACTTTCATTTTTAAAATGTTCCGCAGCTTCCACTGAGCTTTTTCGGATCACCTGTACGTTGTTTTCGAAACCGAGCAGGCGCAGGTTATTGCGGAATACTTCGTAGATATCAGTGGTTAGAGATTCCTGGTAATCGTTGTCATCACTGATAGGTTTCCATGGATCAATCGCATATACCTGATTGTTGTTATTGCGGCAGATCTCCAGGATGGAGGATAAAGAAAGTCCTTTCCAGACTCCCAGTTCTACCAGATTCCCATTCCGGATGCCCGCCGCCATTTTTTGATAGGCCGCTTTTTCTTCCGGAAAAAACCAGCCCCCAAGATCAGGATCCGGACCATTTCCGCCAATCTGGATTTCCATCGTTTTTTTATCTTCCCCATTGCCCCGTCTGGGTTCGGTATTGATGGCAACTCCCGGGGATCCGAGATCGCGGAAGCTTAAACCCTGCTGCCGGATCGCTTCACAGAAAAAAACATCATCGTTTCTCTTGATCAATTTATCATCAGGCCAGTTTAATAAGCGGATCAGCGATGTTCTTGCCAGCCAGCAGCCTCCCGTCAGGAAAAACCATCTGCCATCACCGGAAGGCCGACCTTCTGCCTGGTGAAGGCCTTTGCCCCCTGGTTCCCAGGAAGGAGGTTCCAGTTTTTTATACCAGGATGCATTCCGGACAAATCCTCTTACATCCGTTCCATAACTGAAATCATCTTCATGACCGAAATAATACTGGTGACCCCAGGCCACAATATTTTCATCATCCGTTGTTGCCGCATTTATCCAGGTTGAAAATGCATCCGGTTCGGTTATATAGGAATCATCATCGAACCACCAGATCAGCGGAGTATTTATAGCGCTGAACATCTTTTTCATCATTGGAGATTTGTTCAGGTTTTCCCTGCTGACGATCAGTTCATCGATCAGGCCTTTAATAAGAAGATCTTCGAGATATAATAATGTTTCATTAGAAACCGCATTTGCGCCTACCACCAGCCGGTAAGCGTTGCGGGGGCAATATTCTATGATGGATCCAATACATCTTTTGGCCAGGGGAAAATAATTTCCATAGGTAAGAACGCACATGGTAACCGGGATTTCAGTCATATTCCAATTCCTTTTTTGTTAAGAAGGATTTATGATCATTGTATTGAAGTCTGCCGGCTTTATAATACCATTCCACGCGCCGGATAACTTCGGCGGCACTGATCATGTCCATACATCGCGGCAGATCTCCTGCCACATCCAGGCAACAGTTTTCGGGCAGATCTTTTTCGTCGCCATCTCCGATGGGTAAGGTCCTGGATCGCCAGCATCCGCCATCCGCACAACAACGTAAGGCTCCAATGGTATGAATGAACTGATGTCCGGGATAGGCTTCCCATTGCACCGGTTCCCGGCCGCCGGCAATGACAACGCAGGGTCTGGAATAAGACTGATCCGATTTCAGGGGCGTGGCGGCAGACAGATGCATACATAGGCTTACCGGTGTTACAACGCCATCGGCATGATACATCAGGCGAACCAATTGGCGGAGATCCGTTTTGCCCCGCAAATCAATTACATGTTTGAGCGGAGGATGGTAATGTGAACTTTCACCAACCTGCACAAAACAAATCTTATTGCGAAAATGATCCACCAGATCCTGATACCGGCCGGTTGACCACCATTTAATGGTAAAGTCGTTTTTCCCTCCCGCCACTATGATCCAGAATGGAGTATCGGTACCGGTAATTTCATGTATCTGCGAGATCCAGTTTTTTTCTTCCCCGGAAATATGCAGATCCGCCCTGAATTCTGTCGGTTGTATCTGTAGCTGAAGCGCTTTGTTCAGAAAATCAATAAAACCGAAAATGAAATGATAAGGCGCCGAATTGCTGGAGTTAATCAATGGATATGAACAATCTATTTGTTCAACGCGGGGATCGAGTTCGCTTAAAGGCGTTATGAATGGATTGTTTTGCCATAGTTCCGGACAGGGAGTCCGAACATCGGTGAGGAACTGCCCTGGATATTGTTTATGTAAATCCCGGATGGCTGCTGTTAGCATGAGAATATCACCGGGACTTTGAAAGTTCCGAAGGATTAATTTTCGCACCTGGTAGTTATTGATTATAAATGGGTGATTATAAAAGTAACCGATATGAAGGCAGGATAGAATACCATAAAACGGGGATCAGGATCCGGGTTCATCTTAAAAATTTCATACGGCCATTGCCGCCTTTTGTTCGGCAAAACATTTGTTTTCAAAATTTCTTGATAGTTTGAACCGTTTTTTATTTTCCCGCAGGCAAAACAAGGAGAGCAAAGACTAAGGAAAGGTAGTTCAAGACCATTAGTGTCCGGGTAAGATGTATTCCCCGGGCCTCGGAAGAAATCCGTTAAGAAAATTGAAACGGACGGCGTAAAATAAAAACAGTTGTTACCGAAGCCCGGAGATGATCTTTAGCTCGTAAGTCCTACTGGCGCTGGGTTATATTGATTC
>JAEZAY010000538.1 GCA_023427575.1 Bacteroidota bacterium
GATTTATTCCGGAGCCCGATTTTTTTGCTCCACTTTTTTTCTAAAAAAAAGTGGAAGGGGTCATTTACAAATGACTGCTCCTAACCCACTGTTGATACAGGTTTCAGGTAAATTGAAAATTATTAACCGGACACCAATGATTTGCACATTCGCACATTTGCACATTCCCTATTGATAAAGGTTTCGGGTGAATGAGAAATCATTACCCGCACAGCAATGACCATACTACAAACTATGTATTGCAAAGGGCGGGTTTAAATTCCATTTTGCATCCGGTTCCAGTTCAATCGCGCATAAGATCCATACCGCTCCAATATTCTGTTCATCAGCATTAACTCTCTACACTTTAAAATAAGATCAATGAATAACACCATTCAACGTTATGTAATCCGGCATACGCTGGGCAGCAAAACAAACCAGGTTGAAGAATTCGACTTTAACAAAACCGAACTCAGTTTTGGGCGGGCATCCACAAACGATATTCAGTTCGATCCGGAAACCGATTCCACCGTTAGCCGCGAGCATGGCAAAATTATCCGAACCGCCGCGGATCCCGTTTCCTTCACCATTCATGACAATAACAGCCGGAACGGAATCTTTCTGAATAAGGTCAGGATAAATGGTTCGGCCGATTTATTGCCCGGCGATGAAATACAATTGGGAAAAAACGGGCCCCTGCTGATTTTCGACGTGTATCCCCGGCCAAAAGACTTGATGATGGCAACCAAAGTGATGGAAATGCCTGCCAATATCAAATCCACTACCATATCGCAGGTACATGAAGTGTCGGATATAAAGGCAGAACCGGTAAAAACAGGCCTGGGCAAACAAACGGTGGAAAGAATGCTGGTACACGAGCGGAAAAAATCCTTCGGCAAAGTTGCCATTCTGCTCATAGGCCTGATCGCGCTTCTTGGAATTGCCGGCTATGCTTTCCGTGAAAAAATCTTTCCGGCACCGGTAATTGTTCAGCAACCGAAACCACAAAATGCCCCTGTGAGCGATGTTAAATCGCCTGCCCAGATTGCACAGGAAAACGAAGATAAAGTGGTGCAGATTGAATTTGGATGGCAGTTGTTTGACGTATCAACCAGTGATGAGATCTGGCATGAGTTTACCGTAATCAAGGATGCAAGCGGCCAGCAGCAGTATGTTGCCTTATATATCCAGAATGAACAGGGCCAAATTGAACCATACATTGATGTGAAGAAAAACGTGCAGGTAGGCATTCCCGTTGGAATCGCAGGTGCCACCGGCTCCGGTTTCGTTGTTTCTGCAGATGGATTCATCCTCACTAACCGACATGTAGGAGCGGCCTGGAACACGCGGCATAACTTTCCGCCCTTCGCATTTCCCGGCGCTTTGATCCGCATAGAAAATGGCCAGCGAAGCATTGTTCCCAATGTTCAGATCATGCCCGAACACCTCGGGGGATGGGTTCCGGCTGAAGCGCGGATGATCGGAGGTCAGCCTGCTGCTCCCGGTATGATCAAGGGAAGAAATACATATCTGAATGTAATTTTTGCCGGGACCAGTTTACGCCGACCTGTTCAATCATCAACCCCGTCCGATAACCATGATGTAGCTCTTTTAAAAGTTGATCTTCCGGAAGCACTTGAGAGTGTGAAGATGCGGGATGATATCCCGGTTCAACCCGGACAATCGGTAACTGTAATGGGTTATCCGGGTGTAGCACCGGCTCAGTTTGTGGTGCGCCGCTCCAACGATCCATTCAATACCAACAGCCAGTTTACAACGGTACCCACTCCCACCGTTACCCCCGGAAATATCGGACGCGTTATACCGGCTTCATCTGAAAAAGATCTTTCCTACAGTTCCTTTGGCGATTCCTATCAGTTAACAATAAACGCAACGGGCGGCGGGAATAGCGGCGGCCCGCTCTTCGATGACAAAGGGAATGTGATCGGAATATTCTACGCGGGAATGAATGATGGCCGCGGCACCCTGATATCATTTGCCATCCCCATCAAATACGGCCTTGAACTAATGGGAAGAAAAAGGATGACCAAAAATTGATTGCCAGGCGGAATTTATGTCTGCCAGCCTGTAAAGCCAAATGTCTTCATCATTTTTATCGATCACAATGAACCCTCAGGTAAAAACCGGATTGGAACAATCAGGATACCAGATTCTTGGCCATCTGGGCTCTGGCGGTATGGGTGAAGTATATAAGGCATTTCATCCCGGTCTCGACAGGCTGGCAGCCATTAAATTTCTTTATCAGAAAGAAGAGTCGGACAGATTTCAGAATGAAGCGTATATCCAGGCTTCCATAAATCATCCCGATATCGCCCGTCTTTACGAATACAAAGTAGTGAACAGGGTGCCATGCATTATCATGGAATATGTGGAAGGAATCAATCTTGATCTTTATCTGAAAAACAAAAAGAAACTTCCTGAGCAGGAAGTTCGGGCAATCGTCGATCAGGTTGCCGCCATACTGGAATTTCTTCACCGCAAGGAAATTATTCACCGCGATATTAAGCCACAAAATTTCAAGCTGCTGCCCAATAAGCGAATAAAGATGCTTGATTTTGGGATAGCCAAAAACAAATACAGTCCAAGACTTACCCAATTAGGACATGTAGTGGGCACTTCCGAGTATATGGCACCCGAGCAATTCGATCAGAAGCCGGGGCTCAAATCAGATCTCTGGAGTTTTGGGGTAATGATCTATGAAATGTTGACGGGTTATATGCCTTTTGAATCCGAAAACCCCATTCGCCTGCGTCAAAAGATCTTCACGGCCAGGTATCTGGCGCCGAGCCTGCTGGTTCCGGGCATTTCAACGGAAATCGAAACACTGATACACCGCTGCCTGAAGCCCAACCCCGAGACGCGAATTTCAGCGGCAGGGATCCGGCAATTGCTGAAAAAAACATCATTTCAAAAACATCAAACGCCTTCCAGGAGGTTCGATTTAAAAAAATCATTGCAGGCTCATACCCTGCCCCTGATCCTGGTG
>JAEZAY010000540.1 GCA_023427575.1 Bacteroidota bacterium
AGGGTTTGAAATACTTTTTTATCCACCTGCGAGCCTACGCGGCTGGCATTTACCGTAACCCTCGCCTGCAATTCCTGTGAATACCCCGGATTCAGCATGGCCATTACCAGCACCGCAACTATTAAAAAACCTTTCATGAAAGCATTTTTACAATTCTATCAACGATATCTTTTGCCACTTGTTGCTTTGGCTTTCTAGGATACTCTATCTCGCCACCGTCTTTTTCAAAAATGGTGACCTTATTGGTATCGTGTCCAAACCCGGCGCCTTCCTCGTTCAGCGAGTTCAGAACAATCATATCGGCATTCTTTGAACGAAGTTTATTCAGGGCGGATTCTCTTTCATTGTCGGTTTCAAGCGCAAAACCCACCAACAACTGGTTGGGTTGCTTTATTTGCCCCAAACTTTTTAGAATATCCTTTGTTTTTGTCAGCTCAAGGGTAAGAGTATCTGAATTCTTCTTTATTTTGGAATTCATCACGTTTTTTGGAGTATAATCTGCGACTGCAGCCGACATTACAGCAATTTCCGATTCCGGAAACTGTTCCACACATAACTGATACATTTCTTCCGCCGTCTTCACCCTTTCCACCTGTACTCCGGGCCCAACTTTTGTTCCGTTTACCGGTCCCAGAATCAAGGTTACCTCAGCACCTCTTTTTGCCAGCTCATTGGAAATGGAAATTCCCATTTTTCCCGAGGAATGGTTTCCAATAAAACGAACCGGGTCCAGGGACTCGTAAGTGGGTCCGGCAGTTACTATTATTTTTTTCCCAGCGAGATCTTTTGAATTAAAAACTTC
This sequence comes from Bacteroidota bacterium, assembly GCA_023427575.1. Classification (GTDB taxonomy): domain Bacteria; phylum Bacteroidota; class Bacteroidia; order Chitinophagales; family Chitinophagaceae; genus Flavitalea. Next base: position 803 of record JAEZAY010000540.1, read on the forward strand.
AGCGCCGAGGAATTCAAGAATCGTTTCGGGTTCAGCCATCCGTCCATCACCTACCAGACCGCTGGCAAGTTCTCCTTTTTCGGCCGGAATAACCAGGTTTCCAAATCCAGAAATCCGGTTCAGATTTTCTTTTGTTGCCGGATGATTCCACATATCATCATCCATCGCCGGTACGGCTATTACCGGACAGGTGGCCGACAAATACGTTGCAAGTACCATATTATCGCATAATCCATGGCTCATTTTCGCCAGGGTATTGCAGCTTAGCGGAGCTATAATCATCGCATCGGCCCAGCGCCCCAGCATTACATGGTTCGACCAGGTGCCTTCACGGAAAAGGTCGCTGATAACCGGGTTTTTAGACAAAGTTTCAAGGGTTAAGACCGATACAAAATCTTTGGCTGCCGGAGTTATTATAACTTTAACTTCAGCACCCGCTTTCACCAGCAAACGAACCAGCAGGATCGATTTATAAGCAGCAATACTTCCTGTAATAGCAATTAAAATTTTTTTACCCTGAAGCATTTGCTAAAATTAATTATTTCCTGCCGATATAACCCTAAACAAAAAGCGACAGATGAAGATCTGTCGCCATACAAAAAATATATAAGAAATTAACTGAACAGATCGTCCTCATTCTTCCTGTAATAGATTTTATCTTCCAGAAATTCCTGTGTTGCAAGAAGCGAGGGATTGGGCATTCTTTCGTATGCACGCGAAATTTCTATCTGCTCTTTATTTTCATGAATCTCTTCCAGGCTGTCGGTATGACTTGCAAACTCTTCCAGCTTATTATGCAATTCCTCTTTCAGAGAGATATTGATCTGGTTAGCGCGTTTGGAAATGATGGCAATGGATTCATATACATTACCAGTTTTTGACTTAATCTGATTTAAGTCTTTCGTTTCAGCCACATTCGCCGTATTGGCACTAATTTGTCTGCGTAACCTGCTCATTTTGTATTTCTTTAATGTTGTTTTGTGATAATGATGCATACCGCTCCACTTCAGGAAGCAGCGCACTTTCAGGAAATCTGTCTGTGAAATCGTTGCATTCAGTTACAACCTGTTCATACCGGGCTGCCTTTTTATCCTGAACGCTGTTTTCAGCATACAAATAATATGATTTTATAACCTGCAATTTATACTCTTCGCTTTTTTCGGAGCCGGGAAAATTGTCCATTAAGCTGGTAAAAGCAATGGCTGCTGCCCGATAGTGCCCCATATTGTAATAAAGCTCAGCACCTTTGAACTCTTTTATTTCCAGTTTCCTTCTCGATTCATCAATTATTTCATTGGCTTCCTTTATCCTGGCCGAACCCGGATGGGTATTAATGAAAGTTTGCATCAATCCAATGGCCCGAAGTGTATTCGTCTGATCGAGCTCTACTTTTGGTGATTGCCGGTAAAAAGTATAAGCCCGCATATATTCCATTTCCTCCGCTTTCGGACTGGTAGGAAACACTTCCACAAATTGCTTGAAAAGATTTTCAGCCTGCAGCCAGTCGCGCAGATAGTATGAGCAATAGGCAAACTTGTAGAAAATATCTTCGAATTTCGGATCCCCTTTAAAAATCGGAAACAATTCCTGGTAAAGCTGTTGGGCGTGATTATAGTCTTTATTGATATAATACTTTTCCGCCATTCTCAACTTGTAATCATAATCCGTACTCTTCAAAACTTTATTGAATTTCGAACAGGAACCGAGGCCAATAGCTATAGCGAGAATTAATAGGAATCTCATAAAGGTCTGCGAAATTAAGCTTTTATCTACAAATTTGAAAGTATAGATTGGCGTGGCCATAAATCCCGCGTTAATATAAATGTAAAAACCCTCCGGATTGGAGGGTTTTACAATTATAAGCAATTAATTATCTGCCTCTTCTTAAGCTTGGATGGGGAGCAGGCACCGTTGTTGGCCCTTCTTCCTGAGTACCATCTCTAAGGTCAACGGTATTACAATCACCGCCTTCCTGACCATATTTGAAGATAAAGCGATCAGAACCAATACCTTCTCTTTCAATCAGGTGGTTGATAACTGCATTTACTCTATCCCAGCTAAGCTGCTGCTCAGATTTTGTAGAAGCGCAATATCCAACTACCGCAATTTTACACTCTGAATTGTCGCGGAGTTTTTGTGCAACACTGGTCAATAATGCTCTGGCGTCATTGTTCAGGGAAACTGATCTTCCAGAGAAAGTAATACTTGGCAGGTCACCAATGTTACAACGACCTCTGAAACCATACTGCATCAGTGAATCGAGTACTTTACAGCAATCAGGTGGAGGACATTTACCAACACCGTCGGCATCAACAGGTTGACACTGAGTTGGAGTAATCAATTCTTTATCTCTGTGATCAGGAACACCATCACCATCAGAATCGCGGCTTACACCACGTGCATCAACAGGAGATCCGGCCGGAGTATTTGGCTCCATGTCGAACTGGTCTGTAACGCCATCGCCGTCAGCATCGGGCAGAACCGGTGTTGGGAGTTTCATGTGGTTTGGCTTGTTGATTTCGTTGTAAGCATAATCCAGCGGATTCAGCCACCACAATGGCTCAACAGCTCTTCCACCCAGTGAGATATTCAAACCAACAGATAAAAAGTTAGTGATGTCATGATCACGGGTTTGTGCAATAGCAGCCACCCCGTTGTTTTGCCATTGCTGGCCATCCAGTAAATCTGTTTTTCCTACTATCACCCTGTCTTCAATAGCAAGGCTCAGTCTTTGGCTCAGTTTGAACTGAACACCCATACCTCCGGTGAAAGTAAAACGGAAAGGCTCACCTAAAAATTCAGGCTGACCTGGATCTGTTTCCGCTTCAGTTTCGTATTCACCATCCATCAGATCTTTCAGATCACTTTTTATGTCTTTTCTGTCTTCATAGCGGAAACCGGTACCATTGTAGCGATTGTAGATCGTGCTGAAGTCATACGGCGTGTTACCGTTCAGAGCGTCCACTTTGGTATCGAAAATCATCCCGCCAAGACCGGCAAACGCGTACACGTTAAATCCACTTTTTGCGCGGTGAAAACGAACATTGTTTAAAGTTACCACCCCTTGAAGACTCATGTCCCAAACAGTAGCCTTGTAGTTGTAAAATACCTGCTGGCCGGGTGCATAAGCATCCCAGGCGCTGTTTTTACGATAATTTGATGAAGGCTGGAAATTCAACCCTTTGGTGTTTCCATATCCGAGTTCACCTCTGATAGAAAAAACATAACCCAGGGCTTTTCTAACATGAAGTCCGGCACCAAAACCGGGAAATCTGTTGCGGACATCACCGGCAATACCAAAAGTTCCGGCCTTTAATCCTAACTCCCACTGATTTCTTGGTTTGGCAGGGAAAGCATAATTATTTGCCATGAATTCTGTGTGCTGTGGTAATCTTTTAGACGGTACAACGGAGGAATCCTGAACGTCGTAACCAGTGCCCTCCTCCTGGGCAAACGTGCCCGACACGAACAGGCAGAGTAAGCCGATCAACAATGTGTACTTTTTGCTTGCCATAACTGAATTTTATGTGAAAGATTAAGAATACGATATCCCAACAACTGCAAAAATATTAATTGAAAGTTAAATAACAAATTTTTTTAACGCTTAAGAAGACGTATAACTAAAAGTCAATCAACAATAAACAACTATTTACGTAAAAGTGAAGAGCTCGGTTGGAATAAATTTCAAAGTAGTAATTTGCCGCACGAATCAACAATGAAATTAGCACAATCCATACTTAAAGACGAGCTGGAGATATTTGAAAAGGAATTCAAAGAGGCTGTAAAAAGTCATGTGCCGCTGCTCGACCGGATCATGCGGTTTATCGTTAACAGGAAAGGAAAACAGCTTCGCCCGATGTTCGTTTTATTGTCAGCCAAATTATGCGGCGAAATCAATGAATCCAGCTACAGGGGTG
>JAEZAY010000542.1 GCA_023427575.1 Bacteroidota bacterium
CTTCCAACTCCGAATTTTCATTCGACTCCTAACTCCAAACTCCTTTACGACTCCCGGCTCGCCACTGAATTCCGGTTAAATAAAAACAAGTCACAAGAATTCCACCATTCTATTCACTTCTGAAATCCGGATTATTTCGCTGCCAGCGCCTTTTCGATCAGTGCCTGTATTTCGTGATGCTGATGTGAATCGGAATGGTTCCCAATACGCTGTTTCAGGTCCTGTAAGGCTTTGGTCGCTTCGGCAGATTTGATGGCGCCAATTCGCTGAATTGTAAATGGTAAAACATGCGGCAGTTTTGTCCTTTCTGCCAGTTCTGTCGCCCTTTTAACATTAGTGGGCACAGCAGGCTCCAGGGCATACCACAGCATTAAAGGCAGGTTCTGATCCGTGGAATCTTCTGATCTTTGTAATAAAGCCTCGAGCGTCTCCCATCTGTTTTCCGGTGCAGTTCGTTGAATGGCGGAAGCGAGGTACAACCGTACCAGTGCCGAGGTGTCATTTTTGCCCAGTTCGGCAAAGCGTTTCAGCGCGGTGGCAGAAAGCGCCTTATCCTCCGCCAGCAACTGGATTGCCCAGCTTCTGAGGTATTCGCTGTTATGATCCAGAAGTTTAATCAGCTCCTGTTCCTGTAACCCGCCCGTTACATGCAGAGTCCAGAGCGCCCGCAACTGGCGGCTAACATCGGGATTTGTGTTCAGGATATTTTTTAAAGCCTTATGAACTTTTTTATTGGGGCCACGTTCCTGTAAGATGAGGCGGGAGGTCCGGACATACCATTCATTGGGATGCAACTGATAGTTCACCAGTTCAGCATCTTTCGCTTTGGAAAGGTCTATTTTCACCCATTTATCGGTCTCATGACTGATCTTGAAGATCCGGCCCATGGTTTTTTGATGCACATCCGGATTTGAGCTATGACATTGGTTTTTATCGTACCAGTCAATAACAAAAACAGAACCGCTGGCGTCATACCGGAAGTTCAACCACTGCGACCAGTTATCGTTTGTCAGCAGGAAATCCTCTCCATGGCTCGCCACATATCCGGAACCCTTTCGGGCCAGGCGGTCAACATTTACCCGGCTGCCATGAATATTATTCATGTAAATATTATTGCGATATTCTGATGGCCATTGTTCACTGCCTAAGTAGATCATCGCTCCGGCATGCGCATGGCCTCCGCCTGCGGAATTTGATCTGAAATTGCCGGCATGTGGGCCACGGTTGCCTACCCAATGCACATGGTCGCCAATCTGCTTAATATCATCATACGTGTAGGGATTGAAATGACTGCCGGCCTGCCTTTGATAGCGGGCTCCCTGAATGGCCTGGAACATGTGCGGGATCACACAAACGGTAATAAAGGAATGGCCATAATCATTGAAATCGATGCCCCAGGGATTACTTGTACCCTCTGAAAAAAGTTCAAACCTTTTCTTTGTAGGATGGTATCGCCAAACCCCGCCATCCAGCTTCGTCCGTTCGCTGTCTGGAGCGCCGGGACGGCCTACATTGGAATGAGAAAATACTCCATGGGTGCCATACAGCCATCCATCAGGGCCCCAACGGAAACTGTTGAGCATTTCATGGGTGTCTTGAAGCCCCCATCCATCCAGTACAATCTGAGGCGGACCTGCGGGTTTATCGTTCTTTTTGTCAACCGGGATGAAGAGAAGATTTGGCGCTGAACCAAGCCAGACTCCGCCCATGCCAACCTCGATGGCGCTTATCAGGTTAAGTCCTTCCATAAACACCTTTCGGTTATCAAGAGTGCCATCGCCATCGCTGTCTTCAAAGATCAGGATCCGGTCTTTGCCTTCCCCTTCAGGCGCCCTCACCGGATATGTATGGGCTTCGGCTACCCAAAGCCGGCCTTTTTCATCAATCGTAAAGCTGATTGGACGAACAATCGCAGGTTCCGAAGCCGCGCTTTTCACTGTAAACCCTGCCCTTGTGGTCATGACCTTCGCGGCTTCCTTTGCTGATAGCCCGGCATGAACAATGGGATCAAGGGGTGGAAGTATAATAATATCGGCCGGACGTAACTCGTTTGGAAAATCCGGCCTGGAAGCATAAAACCTGAAATCATCAAAATTGATATGGGCCCATACATCGTCGCCGATATATGGAATCTGGGAAATCCCGCTTTCATTATCGATGATCCGGATAAAAATTTCCTTATCCAGGTGCTTGCTCAAATCGGCAACCACCGGCTGCAGCGTGGCGCGGCCCGAACCTGTTATCTGGTAGATCACTTCTTTGTTGTCGGCCCGAACCAGTTCAACGCGGGTATCCTGAAGCGCACCGCCGGAAACTTTAAAAGCCGCAAAAGGATGTGTAACCACGAAGGGCTCCGAACTAAGCGTACCGGTTTTCTTATAGAACTTAGTACCACCACTGCTAAGAAAATACTTCCCTGAAAAGCCATTTTTAGTCTCCTTATCGTGAATAGGGGAAGGGTCCGCATTCACTAAAGCATCAGCAAAAGCATCTCCTGTTGCCGTCCAGTTCTCCAGGTTGCCTTTTTCAAAATCCAGGTTCAATTCCTTTCCGGCCTTCATTGGCTTAATGCCGGCAACGGTATTTTCACTTGTTATCGGACCATCAACCACCTCAAAACTTCCCACCATGCCCGCGGCGCGGTGTCCCGCTACGGTACAGAAATAAGTATCGCTATGAACCGCCTTGAACTCAATACTGGTTGTGCTGCCTTTATCGAGAAGCATCCCGCTCTTAATTCCCATTTTTTCAAGAGCGATATCATGCAACATGAATTCGCCATTTACAATGGTTATCTGCACCATTTCACCCGGCCGGGCCTTCAAAACCGGGTTTCGGGTTCCATCCGTTCCATAATACCCGAGCATGGTAGCCTGCAGGGTGTATTCCCGGTCGAACTTGGTTCCTTTGGCGGGTTTGGAATCCTTGTTAGTTTCTTTTTGACTGAAAACAGCCTGCTGAAAAGAAAGGCAAACCAAAAAGCAAATAACATAAGAAGATGAGGACATACAATCGTGCAGTTTATTAAAGTAATCGCTGGTTTTCTATAGCTCGGGCTGGTTAATGTTCCGGCGATGAGCCGATGGTTAAATATATTTGAAACCGGGTGAAATGCAGCTAAAAAAGGGGTTTATTGTTTTGAGTCAACGCGCTTTTTTTGCAATCTGATGTCTTTGTAATGTACTTCCGCTTTTCCACTGCCGTGAATTTGAAAGGCAATCAAACCGGTTTGCGGAATTGTGGCGTCCATTTCCGTATAATTTACGGTCTCTTCGCCGTTTAAAAAGATGCGGATCTTTTTTCCTTCGGTATGAATTTCATAATCATTCCAGTCATTGCGCCGCAGCAGCCGTTTGATTTGAACCGTATCTGCTATAGCAAGCAATTTATTACGGCGTGATTCATCGTACAGGCTCCCCCAATAACCATCTCCAATATCGGCCTGGTACCCGATCATCTCGTAGTCCGGATCATCAATGCGCTGACTATGAAATTGTACACCGCCATTAACAAAGCCTTCATGCCCGGTCAGCTTGAATTTTAGTTTGAGAACGTAATCGGTGAAATTTTGGGTTGTACTGATAAACTGGTTATGCGGAACTGTTTCGGTTAAAGAGCCCCCAACTAAGGCGCTGTCCCGGATCCGCCAGGTATGAATGGTATCGCCCTGCCAGCCATTGAATGTGATGCCGTCGAATAAACGGATTTCATTCGGTTGTGCCTGACCGTTTACGCAGGAAATATTAAATGCAAACACGGTAAGGATGGGCCATATTGATTTCATAACAAACAAAGCCATTGTAATATCGAAATTATTCCAGGATAATACCGGTTTTCATTCCTGGTTTTTTTCACAATCCGCTCTGTTCTAACCTCAACGAACACCAGAAATTAAAGGCTGAAAGATTTTATTCTTCGTTCTGTTTAAAAACGAATACCCCTTTTTTGTTGGCGATTATCAGATCTTTAAGCCCGTCGCCGGTGATGTCTTCTACTTTTACCTGCAGTCCTACTCCCGAGTTATTATCGATATAATGGGCCACCCAGGTTGGGGTGGAACCTTTTTTAAATTCAAACCAGTACAGTACGGGCGGATTTAATTCGCCGGGGTCATGGCCCATATGCGCGAAATAGCGCATTCCTGTCACCAGGTCTGGAAGCCCGTCTTTATTCATATCTGTAAAAGCCAGGCCATGGGTCTGACTTAAGGTATCGGTGATAAGATGTGTCTTCCAGCTAAGCTGGCCTTTATCATCTTTAAGCTGTTCGTGCCACCAAATGCCAAATGCATGTGCGGAGGAGGAAACCACATCGTTATCGCCGTCGCCATCAAAATCGTACGCATACATCTGAGCGGCAGGCTCCCCAAGTTTAGCCTCATGAAAAACCCAGTTGCCCTGAAAAACATCCTGCGGAGCTTCCCACCATCCTGCGGTGATTATTACATCGGGACGCCCGTCTCCATTGATATCCCCCATACCAAGACCATGAGAAAAAGGATCAGAGCCCAGATGTCCTTCACTGCTTATCGGATATGCCTTCCATTCCAGATTCCCGGCCGAGGACGGCGACTTAAACCAGGTCATTTGTTTTTTAGCAGAATTGCCCGCCAGCAGGTCAATTCTTCCATCCCCATCGATATCAAAGAAACCCGGAGATTCATTACTAACCGTATTATGTATCAGATGTTGTTTCCAGTGCCCCGGTTTTCCCTGGGGATTTTCGTACCAGTAAGCTTCTCTTCCCGGATATCCAACAACGAGGAAATCGATCCAGCCATCGAAATTTACATCCATACTATGACTGAGAAACGCATCGCTATAGCCTTTATCATATTCATATTTTTTCGGTTGCATGATTTCATGCGGCACCCAGTCAGGAGCCTGAAACCAGTAGGCGCCAGCCAGCACATCTATTAATCCGTCTTTATTCACATCACCAACGGCAACGCCTTCAGCGATAAATTCGTTGGTGAGGGTATGTTTAGTAAAACTGATCTTCTTTGAACTGTTCTGGTTAGCGGTATTATTAACAGGAGTGCTACAGCCGGCAATCAAACCAAGGGCCGGGAGGAAAAATGCGCAGCCAAGGGTTTTGTAAAAAGCTCGACCGGCAGAAAAAACAGACTCAATAATGGGATAGCGTAAAATTTTAATCATGATGGATGCTAATATAAGGCATTTACATAAAAACTATCCATTGAGTAAGAACTGAGCGGGCAGTTAAAAGAATTTTTTAATGGTAATAAGAGAACTGGGGAAAGGGTTTTGTACGACAGAACTTGCGTACATCCTAACATTGTGTTTCCATTGGATGCAGTAGTCAGGATCATTGGTATCCGGGTAATTGTATTTCCCGGGCCTCGGAAGAAATCCGTTAAGAAAATTGAAACGGACGGCGTAAAATAAAAATAGTTGTTACCAAAGCTGGGAAATGATTTTTGGCTCGTAAGTCCTACCACTGTTGGGTTATGTTCTGTAGCTGTGACTTATTTTTTATTTAGCAGGGAGTTTCAATTTTTAAGATTTATTCCGGAGCCCGATTTTTTTGCTCCACTTTTTTTCTAAAAAAAAGTGGAAGGGGTCATTATTTCTAACGACGTTCTAATTAGGTATAACGAACCCCATTAAATTGTAAATCATCAAGGATTTAAAATCGCTTCAGCATAACCGCTGTCATTTCGTTTAACATTATGCTCCAAACCAATCATCCCAATATTCATCCACCAATTTTCCTGCAAGGATTACAAAACTGCCGATAGCTGTAATAAGTCCCTGATTTGAAAATCCACCATAAGCTGCCATTCCCAGTCCAGCCATTAGTATGATTCTGCCGACTATTTTTGATTGATCCATACAATTCATTTTAAAAATGGTTCGAATCAGTGAATACGTACTTTATTTGTTCCAGTAGAACCCCTGCGGCAGATTTGGCAGATCATTTATATCAAGTTCTAGTTGTGTAAAGATCTTTTCCGATTGCACATCTGATAATGCTCCAACTGTAAATGCCTCATAGGCGATAACTTCTACAAAAACGTCGGATTCCCCCTGTGGATCAAGTACGCGCATCATCGGCTCAAACGAGTCGTGAAGAACAATGGCCACGGGGCCCGATATCGGACTGCGATCTACAGACGAAACTTTTATTTTCACCTTGTATAAGCCAGGGATCATAGATGTACTTACTTCGGCGCTAATTTCTCGATTCTCCGTAATTGATTTACCACCCCAGCGGCCTTTCTGTGGATCATCCGGATCGGGACCTGCGCCCTTCGACCTTAAAATCGAGTTCATTAGTTCTATTTGCGATGCATCATTGGATAGATGTGTCTGCACTAGTCCTGCCGTCCCAATCTGACCATCATTTGGATTATTTAGTGATCTGACAATCGAACGGCTCACTTCAATCTGTTTTTCTACGTCATGGTCTTTTTTACGCAAGATTTTAGGAAACTCTATGCGAGTCCATAAATAGCCGCAAATCATACCAATGGCGCTGTACAGAATAATAAGCGCGTACGAAAAAGGGAGATATCTGGTAAAAACAGAACCATCAGTATCATTTGCTGTCGTCAGGGCTTCAGAGATATACTTCGATGCTTCATAAATCATTTTCTGAAGCTGAGTGAACTGGGTAAGTGTTATACCGATAATAATTTTAGTTAGCCAGTCCGAGATTTCTTCCAGACTTGTATTGTCTTTATAACTTGTCCGGCCATTATTTCCATCAGTGTCGGTGGAAGCTGCGGTATTACTCTGAAAGCTTTTTGGGACGGCAAAAATGAATCCAAGTATAGATCCGCAGATAAAGTAGGCAGTAATAACTGATATGATGGTGAAAAGCGCATAACTTCTGTTGTCCTTGAAAAAAACTAATACACAAATCGCCAGTAGCGTAGTGGCAACAATCCCAAGATTAATTATTTTACGCAAAGAGGGCTTTATCGAGTAATCGCCCGTGCTGCCAAAGGTTGAAAAACTAAATAATCGTTTCAGAGCGAGATTCATATGTTATAGTTTTAAATTGGTTATTAGTTAAGGTTCGATTTAGTTATTTCACTTTCTTAATGAGGATTTGCCCATTTACTATGTCGAACTCATAAAGTTCCCAGCCCGGCTGTTGACCATTGTCGGGTTTGCCCTGTAATTGGTTCTCATTGGGGTCTGGTGCTGCCGGGGATTCTTTTAAAGCTGCAATCGCGGTAGCGAGTCCTGCTATCGAACTGATGGATTCAGGGATCTTTGAATCAGTAATGAGTCCAAATGATTTGAGATAGCCGTTTTCATAGTCTACCTTCAGATCCGCCGATCCGATCCCCGATCTGGTCTTTGCATATATGGGATTTTTTAAATCCGGTAGATAGATGATACTGGACTTTTGATTTACATCTTTAGATGGATAGTTTTCGATCAGGACATATGCTTTTGGGTAGTAAAATTTTAAACCGGTTTCGGTCTTCATATTTTCATCTTTGTATAATTTGATTCCTGCGCAGGATGGAAGAATGTTTGCAGAGATGAAGAGTGCGCATAACAATACAAATGAAGATTTTTTCATTTTATTTTATTAATAGAAGTGAGGAAAAATGGTGTAGCCTAAGCCGGATTGAACAAAGCTGGTTAATTTATATATAGCTAATTGAACGGCAGATCGTAGAAATTAATTTCAGATTCTGCTCGTAATAGGAACTATAAACGGGAGATTTTTAAGCGGTACAGAAAATATTAGCCTGGTACAGATAAGGGTGTAGATATCAAAGGGCAAAGCAAAACGGAACAGTTATTATTTATTCCTGCACGCCCGGCCTTTAAATATTGAGCTCGGTTTTCGACCCGTTCAGCTGAAACAAAAATATGTTTTACGGGCTTGGAATCGGAAGGGTGTTTTTCCCGTTTTATAACCTGTTATTTCCCGTTAGAAGCTTTGCAGGATTAATTGAGTTTCGCAAGTGGTTAGCATCAGCCATAGTAAATTGACTATAACGGTAGAGGTGAATATAAGGATTGCAAATTCAAAAAACTTTATCTATACTTGTAGGAAAGTATCAAATAGTCTTCTCCAGATATATCCTTCCTATTTAGACAAATAACATTGGTTGAATTTGCATGTACGTATCCTCGTTTTAGCAAAGTTCTGTTTTCCTGAGCTTAACTTCTATAATGAATAAAATGGCAATTGCTATATACCGGTACAGTCGAACGGAATTGTGAACGCCTTCTAAAATATTCAACTTTTTTTTAAACTTAAATATCCATATTATGCCTGTAGTAGTAATCGATTCGAAATCACTGGAAAGACTAAATAGGTTTCATGCTGAATCCGAAAAAGATTGTTTAATGGATTTTGTAAGTAACGAATTCAAATTTGTTGAAGGAGAAAATTGCGACAGCCCGCCAACATTAAAGGAGGTTGGGGCAGGCGTCACTTTGAGGGCGGTAATGCAAATGATGAACAATTATATCAATTCCGCGGGGGAAGAAAAAACGATATGTATTGATTACGGCCGAAATATTTTCGAATCTCTGTTATTCAATGAAGGAGGTGAACGAAATAATTGCCAGGGTATAAGATTTTATTTTGGCCTTAAACCAAACAAGAACGGCGATCCGGAAATTAACTTAATACTGGTTCCCCTGGATGCTGACTCATGTGAAAGTAAAGAACTTAAAAATATCAGCCTTGCGCAAAAGGCAGCTGATGACGTAGGCCATGGAACCAATAAGAAGAAGATGACAGGCGCCGGTTCGGATAACAAATATATTTTATTTCATCTTGCACGTTAAGTCAGATCGAACGATGGATTTTTGGGATATTGCGTATCAAAGTCTTTTGCTGGTAACCTTTATATTCAGTCTACGGCTGGTCAATCAAAAGAAATTCAAGATCTTTCCTTATTTGTTGGGAATTACAAATTTTGTTGAATTATTCATTTTTTTTATAAAACATGAAAATCCTGAATATCCTATACTCTATCATTTCTACATTCCAATAGAATATTGTTTGCTGGCGTATTTTTATTACAGAATTACTGATATCGGGTGGGGAAAGAGATTTGCTTTTTACTCGATTTTTGGATTGCCGCTGATTTGCATTTTCATTTCATTTAATATAAATCCGTTTAAGTTTCCTACGCTACAATTTAACGTTGCTGGAGTCTGTTTAATCATTCTTGCTTTAATTAGTATTTTCTCGATAATGCCAGAAGAAAGCAGTTCTATTTGGACGCATCCGGTATTCATAATAAACATTGGAATACTGGTTTTTTATTCTGGAAATTTACTTTTAATGGGGGTGTACAACTATTTAAGAGATTTTAATCTTGAGCTTGCCAAATCGCTTTTCAGAGCGATCAATACATCCTTGAATTTTGTTATGTACTTAATGTTTATAACTGCATTTGTATGCCTTTCGAGAACCAGGAAGTTGTAAATACGGTAATATTAGGTTGCATCTTGTTTTTATTATTAATCTTCATAATAATTTGGTCTGCTGTTAACTACCATAATCAGAAAAAAGAAAAACAATTGTTGGAGGTATCCTTCCAGCAGGAACTTCTGAAAACTCAGCTTGAAACGCAGGAACAAACCTTTCACCAGATAGGTGAGGAGCTGCACGACAATATCGGCCAGTTGCTTAGCAGTGCCCGTATGTTGATTGGAATTGCGGAGCGATCGCTTGATTCGGTACCCGGGGCTTTGAAAACCGCTGACCAAACTCTGGGCAAGGCTATTCAGGACCTGCGGATGTTGTCTAAGTCATTAAATATGGAGTGGCTGCATCAGTTTAATGTAATCGACAATTTATACGCCGAAGTGGAAAGGATCAATGCCGCGCAGATGATCCGGGTAGACCTGTTTACTTCGGTTCAAAGTTTACCTCTCCGTCCGGAGTCAAGAGTGATGTTGTTTCGAATTGTTCAGGAAGCCATGCATAATGCTATGAAACATTCCGAGGCGCAGCATGTTCGCGTTGATATCTCCTGCGATCAGGAAATCCTGGTGCTTATTAAAGACGACCGTAAAGGATTTAAAATGGAATCCAGTGGTCGTCATGGGCTGGGTTTATTAAATATGAATCACCGCACCAGTCTTTTAGGTGGCACCATTTCCTGGACTTCACTGCCCGGCGTCGGCACTGAAGTCAGAATTGGCATTCCTGTTCAACATCCAGAAACTACCAATTCATAACATCGTTGGTGTCCGGGTAATAAGTTCTCATTCACCCGAAGCCTTTATCAATAGTGAATAGGAGCAGTCTTTGTAAATGACCCCTTCCACTTTTTTTTTGAAAAAAAGTGGAGCAAAAAAATCGGGCTCCGGAATAAATC
>JAEZAY010000547.1 GCA_023427575.1 Bacteroidota bacterium
GTCTTTTTTGCTGCCCCGATCGTATTCCCGCAGCATATCGCGGTAACCCTCGCTAATTCGAAGGTCGGGAGCATTTTTAGAATTTAAGGTAAGCTCCAGCGTTCCTCCATTATTATAAATAAAGAAATCGGGAATTACATAGCTCTCGGCCTTATTCAGATCGCTGTGATTGCCGCCGGGCTTGGGATTGAGACGGATGATCTGGTTGATTACATCTTTGAGTTGCGCATCGGTCAGATTCAGACCCCGTTGGATCTTGTCGTAATGTTTTTTGGTAAACTCATCAAAGTATTTGCTCAGGACTTCAATGGCCATGCCCACTTCTTTATCGGACAGCCTTTGCCTTTCAAGCTGGATCAAGAGGCATTCCTGCAGGTTTCTTGCTGCCACTCCGGGCGGATCAAAATGCTGAATATGCCGGATCACCTGCTCTACCTCTGCTTCATTGCTTTCAATGTTCTGACGAAAAGCAAGATCATCTACAATGGCCGCCGTTTCACGACGCAGGTAACCATCATCATCAATGCTTCCTACGATCTGCTCGGCGATTTTTTTCTGAACATCGTCCAGTTTCAGCATCCCGAGCTGCTCGTTCAGATGTTCATGAAAAGATGTTTCCACCCGGTAGGGGATGACTTTATTCTCATCCATTTCCGGATAATTATCATCTTTCATTTTATATTCAGCGATCTCCCCGTCATCATCACTCACATATTCGCTAATGTCCAGATTTTCGTACTCGTCTTCGCTGCCGTCTTTTTCAAAATCATCATCATCCGCGTCAAACTCATCCTTTATTTCATCATACTGATCATCGTGATCTTCTTCGGTTTGTTCAAGCGCCGGGTTTTCTTCCAGTTCTTCCTTTATCCGCTCCTCCAAATTGGCAGTAGGCACCTGCAGCAGCTTCATTAACTGAATTTGCTGGGGTGACAGTTTCTGTAATAACTTTTGCTGTAAACTCTGACTTAGTGCCATATTTAAATTTGCGCTTTAACCAGAAAGGCACTCTTTTTCAACGGAGGGCCGCCGGATCCACAAAAATCAGGCCGTAAATTTACACCTTTTCGCCGAGTCTGCCAGCCAAGCCCCGAATTTTATGCTTATTTATTATAACGCCTTAACAGGTCAGGAAATTTTTATTGACCGAGAACTTTCCGGATAACGCGCACCAGGTTCTCTCCTTTTTCAATTACCTGTGCTTCCGACCAGCCTAATTGAATTCCGGTAGAAATGCATCGGCTCATTACCTGATCACTGGCAGAAAAATCTTTGGTAGCATGATGAATAACGGCGGCCTTATGATCGGGATGCAACGCCTGCAGGGTAGCGGCTGTTTTTAAGTGATCCCATTTACGGATATAATGCCAGTTGTTATTGTACCAGTAGAAGTTGCCCGCCAGCAGATTCTGTTCCTTCAATTCATTCACTACGGAAGCCGCGAGGTTTCCATCCGGAAGAAACCAGCTAAGGAAAGTACAGGAATCACCGCCGGGATCGGGAATTCGGCGGAAACTGATCCCGGGAACCTGAGCCAGGATATTTTTCAGAATGGAATGGTGGCGACGCTGGGTTTCCAGAATCTGATCTAGCCGCCGGATTTGGGCCAGACCAACAGCGGCATGCAATTCGGAGATTCGAAAATTATAGCCGATAAAGGGATGCAGATCTGCGCCGCGGTCAGCCCCCAGATGATCATGACCATGATCGCTGTAGCCATCCGATTTAATATATAGGTCTTTATTGTTTGTCATAACCACGCCGCCTTCTCCACAGGTCATTGTTTTTACAAAATCAAAGGAAAAGGTGCCGGCATCGCCGATGGTTCCCAGGTGCCTGCCTTTATACGTTGCGCCAATGCTCTGGCAGTCATCTTCGAGAAGGAGTAGCTTATGTTCGCGGCAGATTTGCTGGAGCGCCTCCATATCGGCCATGCTTCCGCACATATGCACCGGCATTATACATTTTGTATTGGGGGTGATAGCTTTTTTCACAGCTTCCGGCGACAGCGTCAGCGTGTCGTCTACATCCACCAGTACGGGAATGGCGCCCACACTCAGCACGGCCTCAAAACTGGCTACAAATGTGAAAGCGGGCATGATGACCTCATCGCCATAGCCAATTCCCATTGCCGCCATAGCAGTGGTAAGCGCAGCCGTACCGCTGGAAACCAGTTGCGCATGTGAGGTTCCAAACCGTTCGCAGATTGCCTTTTCAAGTTCTTTTGATTTCCAGATTTCTTTTCTTGCCGCATCAAATCCGTACCGCATGAGAATGCCGGTTTCCAGCACTTCATTTACCTGTTTTCTTTCTTCATTTCCGAACAGTTCATAGCCTGGCATGATGGTATAATTTAAGGCTGCAAAGATAAGAGAGTGATCGGAAACTGCGGAAAGGGCAAATTTGCCGGAGAATAAATTCTATTCAATCCAGACCAGGTCGCTTTCATTGTTTTTTATATCGATACAACTAACGGCCACTATTTTGTTTTTAATTTCCTCGCGCGAAAGTTTGATCGTAGACTGTGAAGTAGGTGAACTGATCACTTTTAATATCGACTCGCTTTTTGAATCGCCGCCCGTATTTTCTTTGGGATCGATGGCATAGATAACAAAAGACCTGGTATTGCGCATATCAAAAGCCTTTTCAATATTAATAACCAGGGAAGCGCTGTCGGAAGCGGCATCTATGGAAACAAATGGCGCTTCGGGCCTTACGGTATCGAGCCATGGCATGGGTGGAACCATTGCGGGATCCTTGTAATAATTGTTCTGAAGACTGTCGCACCATCCATTTGGATTGTTAACGAAAGATTTCGAGCTAAAATAAATGGCGCCCTGCACATTCGGGTATTCGCGCAAAGCGCGGATCTGGCCTGGAAGTTCATTCGGATTTTTCCAGGCATTATTGCTTCCCGCCCGGTACATGGCGATGCCAATATAACAGTGGCGGCCATACGAATTTTTGCTCCACCAGTCCAGCAGCACTTCATACGGGGCGGCCTTATGGCCAATTTCCCAATACAACTGGGGGGCTACATAATCGATCCAGCCGTTTTTAAGCCATAATAAGATATCTGCATACAAATCGTCGTAGTTGGTTACGCCGGCTGTAGTGGCGCTGCCCAACGGATCTTTATCTTCATTTCTCCAAACGCCAAAAGGACTGATTCCAAACTTACAGAACCGGTCTTCTTCACGAATAGCATCTTTCAGTTTGACAATAATGGAATCCACATTACTTCTGCGCCATTCATCGCGGCTCATCCCATTACCGTATTTACGGTAACTGGCATGATCCGGAAACTCTTTTCCCGGAATCCGGTATGGGTAAAAATAATCGTCGAAATGAACCCCATCCACTTTATATCTTTTAACCAGGTCGCGGATTACTTTTACCACATGGTCCTGGGCTTCTTTATTGCCGGGATCGAAATAGCGTTTATTGCCATAGGTTAGAAACCAGCCGGGGTTTGTACGGGTAACATGATTCGCGGCTATGGATGACTGACCAATGGCCATTTCGGCGCGATAGGGGTTACACCAGGCATGAAATTCCATCCCGCGCTTATGTGTTTCAGTCACCATAAATTCAAGTGGATCATAATAAGGAAAAGGAGCTTTTCCCTGTTTACCGGTCAGCCATTGGCTCCAGGGTTCATATGGCGAAGGATAAAAAGCATCGGTGGCCGGGCGAACCTGAACGATCACCGCGTTCATGCCATTTCGCTGGTGCATATCGAGGAGCTGGATAAATTCCCGCTTCTGTGATTCGGAATCATAATTTCCCCTTGTAGGCCAGTCGATATTTGCGACCGTAGCAATCCATGCCGCCCTGAACTCGTAGTTGGGCTGAGCAAAAGAAAGGTTCGTAAATAAAATGGAAATTACAGCGAGGAGATACGATACCCGAAAGGTTTGTTTCATGTTACAGGATTAGAGGTCGCGATAAAAATACAACTATTCAGATTTGCGTAATTTATCAAGCAGATGATTTAACATTTTCGCTTCCTCAACGGTAATTCCCTCCAGCAAAGTATCTATCTGGTCATTATATTTATCAAGAGACTCCAATAGGGTTAAACCCTTATCAGAAATAGTTACATCCACCAGGCGGCGATCCGTTTTACAAACTACTTTCTCAACCAGTTCTTTTTTTAAAAGCCGGTCAACGATTCGGCTGGTATCGCTCATCCGATCCAGCATGCGCTGACGAATCTGTAAAGTGGAAAGCGGCTTGCCGGCACCGCGCAGGATCCGCATTATATTGTATTGCTGTGCAGTGAGATCGGCCTTTTCAAATATCCGGCGGTTTTGTTCCATCACCCAATTGTAGGTATATATCAGGTTGACCGTGGTCTTATGGTATTCATTGCGGAACTTTTGCTGTTGGATATCATTCTCCAGACTCATGGAAAAAATGGTTATTCAGTAAATTTAGGATAAATTAACGGGAGATAGAGTTCCGGTTCGCGGTCCGGAACCGACCCAGGCAGTATTTCGTTTAAGGCCTGACATTGAAACAGTTTTGGCCGCTATTATTCAGCCCGCTCAGAACTTAACAGGCCTGCCGCTTCGGGCCGATTTGTAAATGGCTTCTACAATTCTGATATCACGAAGGCCTTCTTCCCCCGGAACCATCATCGGCTTGCCATTCATGATAGAAGCTGCATCATCATCCATTTGTTTTGCCTGCTGCCAGGGAACATTATACGATTTGTTAAGTGGTCCCAGTGGCGACTTGCCATTAATTCCGGCATATGACTGAAAAGGACTTAATTCAATATTTCCTTTTTCACATTCTATATTCAGATAATTAATATTTTCTCCAAAGCTGGTTTTTACTTCGGCCATCAGACCGCCTGGAAATTCAAGCATAGCAACGGTGGTCTCATCAATATCTTTATAAATCTCCGGCCTGCTGGTTGTAATGGTGGCTGACTGAACCGAAACCGGCTCCATCCCGGTTCCAAGCCGGGCGCCCTGAATGGAGTAAACCCCCATATCATAAAGAGCCCCTCCGCCCATTTCCTTTTTTTGTTTCCAATGGTCGGTTCGCCCTTCGCGGTATCCGGCGCCCACACGCAGTGATTTTACGTTTCCCAATAATTTTTCGCGGATAATCCGACGGAATTCCTGCGTATTTGGTTCATGCTGCATCCGGTATCCAATGGCCAGGCTTCTTTTATTTTTCTTACAGGCTTCAATCATATCGAGACATTCCTGCGCGGTCATCGCCATCGGCTTTTCACACCAAACGTGTTTGCCAGCGTTGGCGGCACGGATCACATATTCGCGGTGCATGGAAGGCGGCAGAACAATATAAACCACATCAATATCCTTATTGCCTGCTATGCTGTCAAAATTTTTATAGTCGTAAATATTTTTGTCAGGGATATTGTACTTCTTTTTCCAGGATTCCGCTTTGGATGGCGTACCAGTTACAATGCCGGCCAGGTAACAGTTTTTTGTTTGCTGCAGTGCAGGCGCCAGCAGATCCGTACTGTAATATCCCAATCCTACCAGCGCAACACCCAGTTTTTTTCCGGACTGGCTAAGCCGCGGGAAACCGATATGAGGCGCAAGCAGAATGCCGGCCGTAGTCAGACCCAGCGTTTTCAGCGCATCGCGGCGGCTGGAATAAGTGCCATCAAAGAAGGCTTTTTTCATATTGACGATTTTGGATTGGCCTGATAATTTTGCCTGCTGAAGTTACTGTTATTGTAGCTTAAATTCTTATTTTGTCCGGAATGCAAAAGAAAAAACCGCCCATTGATATTATAAATGAAGTGCTGGAAGACTGCATACTGGCTTATCCGGTTTCATCTTTTATTATCAGTTTGTATAAACAGTATCAGCAAAGGGGAAGCCTGAGCAAAAAACAATTGCAGGGATTGCATAGCAAGGCATCCCGGGTAGAAGGGTTTTCCCATGCAAAGCTGGGAACACTGGAGGCCATTATCAAAAAAATGCCCACCCGCTTCAAGTCCGAAATTCCACCTGTGAAACCCATGTATGAAAAAGATGAGGCGACCGGAGCTATTATTGATGAAATTCTGGCAAAGTATCCGCAGCATAAGGCGGTGCTTTTTATAAAATCGAAGTATGATAATAACCAAACACTGAGCAGCACCGAACTGGCCGACCTGAAACGATTCCGGCAGGCCTTAAAATAAATTTCCAAAAACCGGATTTTTTATCCCCCGGCGGGAAGGAAATCAGATGCTTTCCGCATTTATAAGGCTAAATAAAAACTGGCACGTAATTCGTCTATACCTAACCGGTTTTTCATAGGATATTGGATTTAAAACGGGGCTGGATTTTTATCCTGGCCCCTTTTTGTTTTACAAAGATTAAATATTGCGCATATTCTTTTGCGTTAGCATATCAGGCACTAGTGCAAATGTGCTAATGTGCCAATGTGGAAATTTGATAATTTGATAATGTGGTAATGTGATAATCATTGGTGTCCGGGTAAATGTATTCCCCCCGGGGCCTCGGAAGAAATCCGTTAAGAAAATTGAAACGGACGCAGTGATAATGTGCCAATGTGCAAATGTGCGAAATGTGCCAATGTGAAAATGTGATAATTTGGTAATGTGATAATGTGATAATCAATGGTGTCCGGGTTAAATGTATTCCCCCGGGCCTCGGAAGAAATCCGTTAAGAAAATTGAAACGGACGGCGTAAAATAAAAACAGTTGTTACCAGAGCCCGGAAATGTTCTGT
>JAEZAY010000549.1 GCA_023427575.1 Bacteroidota bacterium
GATTTATTCCGGAGCCCGATTTTTTTACTCCGCTTTTTTTCTAGAAAAAGTGGAAGTGGTCATTTACAATGACTGCTCCCAATTCTGTTGATACAGATTAGGTAAATTGAAAATTATTCCCAGGACAGCATTAGGCTGAATTCCGCATTCCGAACAAAATCTGATTTTTGTACTTAAGTTGCAATTTTTATTAAAACGGCTAAATAAAGTCAAAGAGATACTATGCGAAAAATGATTCTGATTGCATTCCTGTTCATTTCGATTTCATCGCTTGCCCAGGATACGGTTTTTTTTAAAAGTGCCCTTTTCGCCATGACCCCGCACCGTTACGGAAGAGAAGCTGTGTATACGCATGAACTATTATGTAAATTTTACTCGGGCGAAAATAAAAAGCCCGCCGCCGGCCAGGTTTTTGGTTTGAATGATGAAGGCGAGGAGATTCGCTGGCAACCCATACAGGCTGATTCAGCCAACCGGTTAAGACCGGCTTTCGACCGGAACATGCGCCGTCGTTTCGGAGGCGGAGGCTATATGTATCTGACTTACCATTCCGGCAAAAATCAAAAGGCCCTATTAAACATCAAAGGGAATAGTGCCGTGTTGGTTAACGGTGAAATGCATGCTGGCGACCCTTATAGTTCGGGATGGTTTTATGTCCCGGTTCAATTAAAAAAAGGATTAAACGAATTTTACGTGCGGGGCCTGTTTGTAACGGCCAGCCTTCATTTTTCGCAACAGGAAATTAGCCTGAACACCGAAGACCCAACCCAGCCTCATATTATAACAGGTGAGAAAAATGATTCATTGCAGGCTGCCATTGTCGTGATCAATCAGTCTGATAAAATCCAGAACGGGTTAAAATTACAAGCCTCCATAAACGGAAAAACCGTCGAAACTCCCGTTCCGTCCATACCGGCAATGAGCACCCGAAAAGTGATGTTTTATCATGATGCTTCCTCTGTAAAGGAAAAAGGCAGGCCGGGGATACAGCTAGCCCTGGTGAGCGGAAGCAGAAAGCTGGATGAAAAAACGCTGGCTTTTGAATCCGTAAACCCTGGTGAACATTACAGTGGGACTTTTGTTAGTGAAATCGACGGAAGTTTACAATATTACGGAGTGGCCCCACAAATCGGGCAAACCGAAAATTCCGCCCTATTTCTGTCGGTACATGGGGCCGGCGTGGAGGCCATCGGGCAGGCGAGAGCATACAAACCCAAAGATTGGGGTACGCTGGTAGCGCCCACCAATCGCCGTCCGCGGGGTTTCAACTGGGAAGACTGGGGCAGAATAGATGCGCTTGAAGTTTTAAACATCGCCAGGCAGAAATTTAATCCCGACCCGCAAAAGATCTATCTCACCGGCC
Organism: Bacteroidota bacterium; assembly: GCA_023427575.1. GTDB lineage: Bacteria > Bacteroidota > Bacteroidia > Chitinophagales > Chitinophagaceae > Flavitalea. Next base: position 1,364 of record JAEZAY010000549.1, read on the forward strand.
ATTCGATGGGCGGCCATGGAACCTGGTTTTTGGGCGCAAGCTATCCCGACAAATGGGCCGCCATTGCGCCATGCGCGGGATATCCGACCCTGAAAGGCTATGGTACGGCAGATGGACTGATTCCCGATTCCAGCGGATCTGCTATGGAACAGGTATTGTTGCGCTCCAGCAATCAAAGCGATATGATTAAACTGGCGACCAATTATCGTCCGCTGGGCGTTTACATTTTCCACGGCGATTCAGACCGGGTTGTTTCCGTGAATTATGCCCGGCAAATGAAAAAAGTTTTGAGCGATTTCCATCCCGATTACAGTTATTATGAATATCCCGGCGGTTCACATTGGTTCGGCGATCACAGCGTAGACTGGAAACCGATCTTTGATTATTTCAAATGGCATCAGAGACCCATAGATTCAACCGTAAATATCATCGACTTTAAAACGGCGAGCCCGGGTATTTCAGCATCCTATTACTGGGCCACCATTCACCAACAGGAAATCCCGCTGGATTATAGCCGGATTATTCTTCAGCGCGACCTGATGCGTGGCAGCATTAGCGGCAGTACCGAAAACACCCGTTTGTTAAAATTAAAGCTTGACGATTTCGGCGCGGGAAAGGAAGTTCGGATTTTGCTCGACAGTCATACAGTGATTAAGTATACCACGCGTACGGCCACAGACAGCATTTACCTGGTTCATGAAACGAATTCCTGGAAAATCACCGGGGCGCCCTCCGATACGGAAAAAGGCCCGCACCGGTACGGAACTTTGAAAGATGCATTTAATCACCGGATGGTTTTTGTATATAGCAGTTCCGGCACAAAGGAGGAGAATTCCTGGAGCCTGCAAAAAGCGCGGCTAGATGCGGAAACCTGGTATTACCGGGGTAATGGGGCGGTTGATATTATTGCCGATAAGGACTTCAACCTGGAAAAATACAAAGACCGGGGTGTGATCCTGTACGGACATGCGAATTCCAATGCAGCCTGGCCTCTTTTGCTGGGCGATTGCCCAATCCAGTTGAAGCGGGGTGAGGTGATTGTGGGCACGGAGAAATTTAACGGCGGCGACCATGCGGCTTATTTCGTGTGGCCAATCCGGGGATCAAAACGCAGTTCAGTGGCCGTGATCGGCGGAACGGGGATCAAAGGCATGCAGGCTGCCAATGCCAACCAGTATTTTGCCGGCGCCAGCGGTTTTCCAGACTATATGATTTTTCATTTCAACATCCTGAAAGACGGAAGCCAGGCGGTAAAAAAGGCTGGATTCTTTAACTATAAATGGGAGTTATAAGGGGGCAGGAGATAGTTACCGCTTTTTCAGACTTATAAATAGTAACCACAGAACAGTCCTTTTAACAAAAGCGTTCTGTGGTTTTTTTATACCTCGGTTCCAAGCCCTTTAATCGCCGAAAACATAGAAGGAAATAAAGTTTTCCTGCTCCTCCCGCTAAACTCTTTTTTCAACCTTTTATCAAAAAACCAAAACTTTTATTTTTTTTACAAGAAGTTTTTCTACTTTACATTAAATTTAAGTTAACATTCCATCAATGACGGAGAAGGTCTCGGTCCTAAAACGAAGAATTCTTAATCAGCTTTACTATAATCAATCGCTCTCATGCGCAGATATCGGGTATTTGATCAACAAGAGCATTTCTTCCACAACCAAACTTTTAAACGAGTTGATGGCGGAAGGGATTGTGATCGAAACGGGGTATGCGCCATCGAGCGGAGGACGAAGGCCGGTAACCTATTCCATTAAACCGGATGCCGGCTATATTGTAGCTGTGGCGATGGATCAGTTGGTAACCCGCATCGTGATTATGGATATGCATAATCAGAACTGCACTCCCGTTGAAAACGTGGAGCTACCATTATCCAATAATCCCAATGCCCTATCGGTATTAACCCAAAAAATTCTGGAAGTAATCGAAGAATCAGGAGTTCCTAAATCAAAAATTGCCGGTATAGGCATTGGAATGCCGGGTTTTATCGATGGGAAAAAAGGCATCAATTATTCCTTTCTATCCGCGCCGGGCAGTACGATCATCAATTATATAACCGAAAAAACGGGAATACACACATTTATAGACAATGATTCCAGTTTGATTGCCCTGGCAGAATTACGATTTGGCGCGGCCCGAAACCGGAAAAACGCCATGGTGATCAATATGGGCTGGGGCGTTGGATTAGGTCTGATCCTGAACGGAGAGCTGTTCAGGGGCCATGATGGTTTTGCCGGTGAGTTCAGCCATATTCCGCTATTCACCAATAACCGTTTATGCAGTTGCGGCAAACATGGATGCCTGGAAACGGAAACCTCGCTGTTGGTGATCGCCCAGAAAGCACAGGCAGGGATTGAAAAGGGGCAGACTTCGGTATTGAAAAACCTCGATAAAGTACCCTATGAACAAATGTATAAGGTAATTATGGACGCTGTTAAGGGTGGCGACAGGTTTGCCGTTGAACTTTTATCAGAGGCAGGATATAATATAGGCAGGGGAGTGGCGATTTTGATTCACATCTTAAACCCCGAGGTCATTATATTAAGCGGTCGTGCATCTGCCGTAGGAAAGATCTGGCAACCGCCCATTCAGCAGGCTTTAAATGAAAATTGCATACCCAGGCTGGCATCCAATACCGATATTGAAATATCCCCACTGGGCTATCGGGCCGAACTCATCGGATCAGCCGCATTGGTAATGGAAAACTTTGGGAAGGAAATGATTAAGCGTTTTAATCTTGAACCCAGTTTATCCGGAAATTAAACCCGGGCTTAATAAAGAACATACATTTTTTCGCCCGCCAAACATGGAATCAGGATTCATAAAAACCATAAACAAAAACTGAAATGAAAAGGTCAACGATCAGACTACTTTTTTTTGTTCTGATGATCATGGGATCAACGATTGCCATGGCTCAGGGACGAAGGTCTGTTACTGGAACAGTAATGGATGCGGAGGGTAATGCATTACCCGGGGTTTCCTTTTTGGAAAAAGGAACTAAAAATGCGGGATCAACGGATGGCAACGGTAACTTCCGGATAGAAGTTACGGGTTCAAATCCGGTATTGGTATTCAGTTACGTTGGCTTTCTGGATCAGGAAGTTCCGGTAGGAACCGAAGCCATTCTTTCGGTGGTTCTTCAACTGGACGACACGGAGCTGAACGAGGTGGTTGTAACCGGATTTGGCGTTAAAAAGCAAACCCGGAAACTCGCTTATTCCGTTCAGGAAGTAAAAGGTGAGGAGCTGACAAGAGCTCAGACTCCGAACATCGTTAACGCCCTTCAGGGTAAGGTGGCCGGGGTAATGATTAACCAGGGTGCTGGTGGACCATCATCCAGTTCAAGGATCCGGATTCGCGGGAACGCCTCTATCAGCCGTTCCAATACGCAGCCGCTCTTCGTTATCGACGGGGTGCTTATCAAACCAGGTACTTCCGGTGCCGATTCATGGGGTGATGCCCGCGATTTCGGTAACGAGCTTAAAAACCTGAACGCCGACGATTATGAAAGTGTAACCGTATTAAAAGGTTCTGCTGCAACAGCACTTTACGGATCCGATGCATTGTTTGGTGTGGTTCTGATCACTACCAAAAAAGGGAAGGAACGTAAAGGACTTGGAGTGAACGTTTCTCAGTCTTCTACTTTCGAAAAAGCGTATAAACTGCTGGATCTTCAAAACACCTATGGTGGTGGTTTCGATCCTTTCTTTGTTACCCCCGCGGGCGGCGGCATGAGAGAGGTGGAACCAACACTCGGGCCCTATTACAGCTTTGGCCCTAAGTTCGATGGCCAGCCGGTAAAAGATGCCGATGGCCGCATTGTTCCCTGGAAGGCCAACGATATTCTGGATGTATTCAGAACAGGGCAGTATTATAATACCAACGTGGCCGTTGAGGGTGGTAGCGACCGTACAACTGTACGTTTTTCGTATACCAATTCCAAGAACAACAGTGTGATGCCCAATAACAGCTTTGGCAGAAATGTATTTACACTTCGCGCCACACAAAAGCTGAACAAGTTTGTAAACATGGATGCGACAGTTACCTACGCAACTTCCAAATCGGATAACCCGATTTTGCAGGGTGGTAACTCAAACCCGCTTTTCCGTTTCGTTTACTCGAATGCAAGGCATTACGATATTCCGTACTACCTGCATAATTATATTGACACCGTGCGTGGCGGAAGAATCGGAGCAGCCGGAAATCCGACCTCCAATCCGTATGCAAGAGGTTCAATGACCAGCGTATACTGGAATTATTTTGAAAATAATGTTACCCAGAAGGAAGACAACCTTCGCGCCAACCTGGATATGAATGTGAACATTCTTCCCTGGTTAAATCTATTGTTAAGAGGAAACGTGAACAGCATCAGCATTGTAAACGAAAACAAACGTCGCGGTGATGAGCCCGGATTTTTGGGTGCAGGCGCATACTACGGCCTTTATCAAAGTTCTAACAGGCAAGGTCGTTTGCAGGCTTTGTTAACAGGAAATAAAACTCTGGGCGAAGACTTTGAAATGAGTCTGACCCTGGGTGGCGAAACCAATCGCGGACTTGGCGGGTATCAGCAGTTTGCGGAAACCAGGAATGGTTTTAAAGTGGCTGATATTTACACGCTGTCCAATTCGAAAGAAACGCCAAACGTAAATACCGACAGGTCGGGCAGATATCCTGTTAGCCGCCTGGATGCGGTTTATGCATATGGGGATCTGACCTGGAAAGAACAGATCACCGCCAGCTTCAGCGCCCGGAACGACTGGAACTCGACCCTGATCTATCCTGATGGCCACGGCGACTATGGATATTTTTATCCTTCCGTGGGTCTTGCGTGGATCTTCTCCGAAACATTTAAAGATCAGTCAGCACTTAACTTTATCTCTTTCGGTAAGTTAAGAGCGAGTTTAGGATATGCTGGTGCAGGTACCGACATTTATCGTACAAGTACTGGTATTGGTTACAGCTTGCAGGGCAGCTATATCAACTGGGATGGCACAAACATTCCCCGTTATGGATTCAGAAGCTTTGATCTGGGTAACCTGAATCTGAAGCCGGAAAGATCCCGTGAATTTGAAGTGGGTGCTGATATCCGTTTCTTCAACAACAGGCTCGGATTTGATGTTTCATGGTATAAGAAAAATACTTTCAACCAGATCATCAACCTGTCTACACCTGCAGAAAGCGGCGTAAGCAACCGTCTTATCAATGCCGGTAACATTCAGAACAAAGGAGTTGAGATCATGGTAAGTGCTACACCGGTTCGTACCAAAGATTTCGAGTGGAGCACAAATATCAACTTCTCCAGAAACAGAAATACCATCATCGATCTGGATTCCAAAAACGGGGTGAATTCTCTGGATCTGGATCTGGCTTTTGGTGCGGATGTTAAGTCGGTGGCAGCTGTTGGTAAAGAGTATGGTACAATTGTTACAACCTATGCATATTCTTACTATCAGGCAAAAGATGCCTCGGGTAATCCGGTTGCGCATCCTTCCAACGGACAAAAAATGCTGCGTCAGAATGGTATCTACCGCCGTTCAGGAGATGCCGGCCAGGGTGCCAGGGAACTGGGAACCATGCTGGAAAAATTCCTGTTAAGTAATATCCATACTGTATCATACAAAGGCTTTGATCTGGGCATCCAGGTAGATGCGAAAGTAGGTGGCCTGATGGCTTCTGCTACACATCAGTACGGAACAAACTATGGTAGCTTTGAAAGCACATTGTTTGGCCGCGATACGGAAACAGGGGGAGTCTCTTATACTGATGATCAGGGAAGACAACGAACCGATGGAATCATTCCGGAAGGCGTGTTCGAACCCGGAACCGTATTTAATGGCGTTGATGTTAGCGGTATGACCTATGCCGAAGCTGTTTCAGCCGGTTTAACCAAACCAATGTCGGCAGCGGCATATTATGAAGGAATCGGAAGCTGGGGTACTGGTATCCGTGAGTACTCCGTATTCGAAAATACCTGGGTTTCTCTGAGAGAAGTATCGATCGGGTATAACCTTCCGAAATCAATTACTTCCCGCGTTAAGTTTAACTCTTTACGGGTTAGCCTGATCGGACGTAACCTGACCTACCTGTACAATTCAAGCAAAGACAATATTAATCCTGAAAGTATATTCAGCAGCCGTGCCGGTGCATTTGCAGAGTATGGTGGTTTGCCTTATATCAGAAGTATAGGATTTTCAGTGAATGCAGGATTCTAATATTTAACGACTCAATCAACAAAAATGAAATTTAAAGCGCTTTTATATGTATCGTTCGGAGTGCTTTTCGCGATAACAGGCTGTAAGAAAGACGCCTTCGTGGAAGCCAATACCGACCCGAACATTCTTTACGGGATCAAACCGGAAGAACAATTTTTAAATGCCGCCATCCGGGCGCATAACAGTGATTTTGAGGCATACTATGATTACTATCGCCGGATCATGCCCTGGATGCAAATGAACGCCGGCAATACCGGAAATGCAAAGAACTTCCTAACAGAAGCGGGCAACTTTAACCAGCGTTACGGTGTTTTCTTTCCACAGCTCGGATCAATCCTTACCGATGTTCAGAAGATCATTGATAAATTACCGGAGGCTGAAAAAGCACAATACACGCAGGTGTATGCATTGGTGGATATCCTCAAGATCTATTACGCATTTTATGTGTCTGACATCAACGGCAGCATTCCCTACACAGAAGCTTTCCAGGCCCGTTATGGCGGAACCACCACTCCCAAATATGAAAGCCAGCAGGAGCTATTTGGACTTTGGGACGCTCGTTTGAAAGAGGTGATCGCAACATTAAAAGCAAGCCCCGGTGTACCTCAAAAATCGCTGGGTGTAAACGATCCTTATTTTAAAGGTGATGTTTCCAAATGGGCAAAAGCCGCCAGCGCCTTAAGAGTTCGGATGGCCATGCGCCAGCTGAAAAGAAATGAAACCGCTGCAAAGGCAATTATAACCGATGCATTGTCTGATCCGGCAGTTCAAATGAGTTCCAATGAAGATAGCTGGGTTTTTAAATCCGAAGCCAACTTTACAGCAGGTGGTAACTTCCTGATCACCGAATTCCGGGCTCCAAAACCAACGGTCGATTTTATGTGGGAAAACAGCGATCCCCGGCTTCGGAATTTTTATACTAAAAACAATTACACGCAGGCCAACCTAAATGCGGCAATCGCAGCGGGCGTTTTTCCGGCCGGAACTCCGTTTAATCCCAGGCAGTATGTGGGTGCGCATATCAGTCCCGATTCTACCGCCGGTAAATACAGAACCTGGTTCCAGACAAAAAGAGTTTCTGAATCTCTGTCACTGGACACCGTTTCTTACCTGCAACCCAGAATCTGGCAGGCAGCTACCAATGCCGGTACCGGCATCAATACAATGCCTCTGATCAACTATGCGGATTATGCATTTATGAGAGCTGAACTCGGCGCGCGTAATATCACGAACGACAACGCAGAAACCTGGTACAATACCGGCGTTGAAGCTTCATTGCGTTTCTTTGATCAGGTGGCAAAAGAGGCAGCTGTTACTGAATACACCGCGATCACTGCAACCGAAATCACCAATTACCTGAATGCTGCCGATGTAAAATTCAATCCGGCTACTGCCATTCAGCAGATTGCGGTTCAGTCTTATCTCAATTTTTACAAACAGCCGAATGAAGCATGGGCATTGTATAAAAGAACAGGATATCCTGATCATACTACCGCCCTTGCTCTTGAAAGAATCATGATCGACGGAACCATCCAGGATATCCCCCGCCGGGCCGCGATATCGGTTCCATTACCAACCGATCAGAACTACGAAACCAAAAAAGCCGCTCTTGATCAGATGATGCAGGACCCCGGCTTCGGTCAGCCTACCGATATTTTTGGACGTGTTTGGTGGGATGTTGAATAAAGATTTCTAAAATTTAAAAAACTCCGGGTGGTTACGCCCGGGGTTTTTTAATTTAGTAAGGACGCTGCAGATATGAAAATGAACCGTTATTTGATACTACTGTTTTGCCTCGCAAGCCTGGGGCTTCAGGCACAGAATAAGGAGCTGCCGCAATTTTCAACAAAAATTGCATTGGATTCTTTACAGCAGGCGATGCTTCATCCATTGAAAGGGAAACCTGTGAATATGGCGCTTTCCAAAGACCTACCCACTGTATTGTTCTTCCTTTCACCCGAATGTCCGCTTTGTCACAACTATACCAGATCCATCAACGAACTGCGGAATGAATTTGGCAGCAGGGTAAACCTGGTAGGGATCATTCCCGGAAAAAGTTATAGTAACCGCGAGATAAAAAAATACCAAAAAGATTATTCTGTCAGCATTCCCCTGTATTCCGACCGATCATTTCAACTGACGCGTTTACTCGGGATTTCGGTTACTCCCGAAGTTGTTCTGATGGATGGTTCCGGCGAAATTTTCTATCGTGGGGCTATTGATGACTGGATTATTTCCCTGGGAAAAAAGAAGGAAAAACCGGGTAAATTTTACCTGAAAAACGCTATTATGCAAAAGCTTGAAAACAGCCCCATTTTAACCGCTTCCACCAAAGCGATTGGCTGTTATATCAACGATTATTAAACCGCCCATGAACAAAGTTCTTCTCATATTATTTTCTGTCTGTTTTCTGAATGCCCATTCACAAACGCTGAGCTTTACAAAAGACATCGCACCGATTATCCACACCAACTGTACGCCCTGTCACCGCCCTGGTGAAGCAGCCCCTTTTCCCCTTATTTCGTACGATGATGTTGCAAAACGAACTTCTTTTATAAAAGATGTTGTTCTCAGCGGTTATATGCCGCCATGGAGGCCGAACAACCAGTATGTACATTTTGCAAATGACCGCTCCCTGTCTGAAACAGAGATCCGGAAAATCGTTCAGTGGATCGACAATAAGGCTCCGGAAGGCCCCAGGGCTAAGGCCGCTGTATTGCCTAAACTGGTGGAAGGTACAACTTATCATCGTAAACCCGATCTGGTTCTGAAG